>JAFGIZ010000271.1 GCA_016929365.1 Lentisphaerota bacterium | reverse complement strand
GCCGCCTGGCTCGTGCGCGGCAGTCCGGTTACCGGCGTGGTGACGGCCTGAACCGCCAGCTCGCGCGGAATCAGTTGGCGCCCTCCCCAGCGCCCGCCGTAACGGTACAGCAAGCCGAACCGTACGAAATCGCGCGGCGAAATCCGCAGCCGCCCCCAACGGGCGTTCACGCCGGTGAACGTCGGCCGGTCCTGGCAGCCGATCACGTCCCAGAGGCGGGGCCGGAAAACCGTGTCGTCGGAAGTGGGATAGCACGCCCCGTACACCCGTTTTACCAGCGTATCGATCAGCAGCGCCATCTGGTAGTCGCAGTAGTTGAAGGCCGCACCCGGCGGTTCGACAACCCCGTAACAGGCCGTCTGTGTCAGCAGGTGGCGCCACGTGATGTCCCGGTCCTTGTGGTTCAGGGCGGCGTTCAGCCCCGCCAGGCGCGGTTCGTGCCGGGCCACCGGCGCGTCCAGGTCCGCAATCCGGCCTTCTTCAATCGCGGTGTAGACCATATGCGCGTATATCGGCTTGACCGCCGAAGCAACGTCGAACGCTTGCGTATACGCGCCCCAGCCCCGTACGGCACAGCCGTGGCGGGCCAGGAAACCCGAGCCCGCGACGTAGTTCACAAAGACGTCCAGCGTTTTCGTGTCAAAACCCGCCTCCGCGGGGGGCAGGCGGGGCCAGGCCGGACCCGGGAATCCCGGATGGGTCTGCCGGGCCGTGAGCATTTCATGGCGGCACCCGGCCTGCCAGGCCACCACCGCCGCGATTACAGCCGGCGCTCCATATGTCAGCGAAGCGCTGAACCTCATACAGTCCTTACCGGAACCGCACGTGTGCGGACATCCTCCTCTTACGGCATGAAAAAGTCAGGCCCTTATACACCGCCCGCCCGCCGCTTCGCAAGCGTTCCGGCCACTGTGCGGCCGCAGCCGCCGGCCGAATCGCCTTGTAACCATCCGCCAATCGCGTAGCATACCCGTCAATTCCAGCTTCGTTCGCGTTGACGCCGCAGATGATGAACGTCTTCTTTATCGGGCTCGTTTTCTGGATCGTCGCGCTCCTGGCCCTGGCCTGTCTCTTCCTGCGCCGGCCCCGGCGCGCGCCGTCCGTTCGCGCTGTGCTGCTGGCCCTCCCGTTGCTCGCCGGCGTCGCCTTCCTGCTCTTCCGTCCGCACGAGGACGTCCTCGGGGGCCAGGACCAGGGCGCCTACCTGAACAGCGCGGCCACTTTCGCGCGCCGCCAGGCGCTGTCGTACACAGACCCCCTCCTCGCCGATGTCTCCCCGGAGGAGCGGCCGCTTTTCTTCTACGGCTACCGCTACTTTCCGGATACGAAGTACATGTGCCTGTGGGTGCGCAGCATCGACGGGGCGGTCATCGCGCCGTGGTTTCAGCCGGCCTACCCGATCCTGATGAGCGTTGCGGCCACGCTCGGGCCGGTCCGCGCCATGCTCTACGTCTGTCCGCTGTTTGCGCTGCTGACCGGCCTGGCGCTGTACGCACTTGCCCGCCGCCTGTTCGATCATCCCTGGGCCGGCGCCGCGGCGTTCCTGCTGTATACGCTGAACCCCCTGGTCGTCTGGCACGCCCGCAGCGCGCGCGCCGAGCTGATCGCGGGGTTCTACCTGCTGGCCGGAGCAGCGCTCCTGCTGCAGGCCTGGGACACCCGCGACCGGCCGGCCTGGTCCGACGTGCTGCTCGGGTCCACCTGTATCACGCTCGCCCCCTTTTTCCATGTCACGGCCTGGTATGCCGTCCTGCCGGCCGCCCTGGTAACGGCCATCATCGTCCTGCGGGCGCGTCCGGTTTTTGTGCTCTTTCCGATCACGGCGGTCGCCGCGGGCGCAATCTTCGCGGCGCAGACCAACTATATTACCGACTGCTACAACCTGAGCCTCGTTTTCGACGTCGCGCAGCGCTACGCCCTGTGGTCGATTGTTCCCGCCCTGGCCGGGCTCGCCGCCCTGGGCGCCGCGGGATTCCGGCTGGCCGAGCGGCGCGGCACGGCGGCACGCCCGCCCGACCGGCAGAGGCCGTCTCCCCGCCTGCGCGCCGGCGCCGCGTGGCTGGCCGCCGCGCTGACCACCCTCTGCTTCTGGCTGGCGTACAGCGGCCGCCTGGCGGTTCCCGAACGCTGGGCCGAGCACGGCCTGCTCCGTAACGTGCAGCTTACCGAATTCCGGTCCTTCGTCATCGCCGTGTCCCCGCCCCTGGCCGCGCTCGGCCTGCTGGGCTGGGTACTCTTCATCGTGCGCGGCGGGCCGCGGCGCGAGCGCCGCCTCGTCTTCGCCCTCGCCGTGTTTCCCGCCCTGATGCTGATGGGCGAGATGCCGATCCTGTTGTATTTCGTGCGGCGGTGCCTGCCCTACGTCGTGCCCGGGTTCACGCTCGGTCTCACCGCGCTGGTCACGCTGGTCCCCGTCCGGGGCCGCGCCTGGCGCAAGGCCGTCGCGGCGGGGCTCCTGGCCGGCACAGCCGCCCTGGGCGGCCTGCAGCGGCCCCTGCTGTACCAGGTGGTGGATCAACGGGGCCTGCTGGAATTCCTGGAACCTTTCGCCCGCGAGATACGAAGCCGCGACGGCATTCTACTGTTCGAATATTCCCGGCTCGCCGCGCCGTTCGAGCATCTCTTCGGCATTCCCACACTTCCCATCGACAACGAGCGCCGCCGCCACTATCCGCCCGTCATGGATGCGTGGGAAAAAGTCATGCGCCGCAACCCGGACCGCCCCGCCTATTTCATAACGCCGTACGGCCCGCCGGTCAGCGACCGCTTCGTCTTCACGCCCGTGCTGCAGGCAACCCACCGCATGAAGTTGCTCAGCACCGAGCCCCGCCGCCTGCCGGACGAAATACGCCGCCCGGAAATCACGCTCTCGCTTTACGCCATGCGCCTGCGCGAACCCGGCGACACGTCCGACCGGCCGGACTTCCCCTATGTCCGCACGATCGACAAGGGCAACATGGGCCTGCGCCATTTCTCTCGGGGGCGCGAACGCCACTGGATCGTCAGCGGGATCCCCTTTACCGCCGGCCGCCGCGAAACCCTGAGCATCGATCCGGAGCTGGCCCACTACGAGACGCGCGAACTGCTGCTTTTCTTCTGGAGCACCGAGCCCGGGCCCGAGCCGCCGGTCCTGGAAATCGAGGACGGGACCGCGCCCGCGCAGACACGCTGGGTGCACCTCGTCGACTCGTGGTGGGCGCTGCGGGCGGCCCTGCCCCGGCCGGGTATGCCCTCCCGCGTCACCGTCACGGCCCGCTCGCCCATGCTGCTCTCCAGCGCGAACGCCGTGACCGACACGCGCTCCGTCGCGATCCCGCCCGGTCCCGAAGCGGACGGCCCCTTCAAGCGCCGTCCCTTCGTCACCTACGTCCGCTGGGCCCAGTCCCTGGCCGAGATCGCCGTGCCCCTCCCCCCGCGGGACGGCGGACTCGTCCTGATCTTCGCACACGCCAGCCGGCCCCGCCACGCCGAACGGCCTAAGTTCCTGGTCTATGCCGGCGCGGAAAAGCCCGGCTGCATCCGCAAGCTGGAGTCGCGCTGGACCTGGCATGCCTGCCCGCTGCGCTTCGGCCCGGACGCGGAGGCTGTCGGGTGGCTCCGCCTGCTGACCGTGCCGCCCTGGGATTCCGGGCACCGCGACCTGCCCCGCAATCTCGGCGTCCTGGTCAAACACGTGGTCGTGCTGCCGCCGCTGGAATGACCCGTCCCGTCGAAATCCTGTCCTGCCTCGAGCTGGAAGACTCGCAGGTGTGCCATCACCTCACGCCCCTGGCCCGGCATCCCCGCGTGTCGCGCCTCTGGATCGTCCGGTCCCGCCGCAGCCGGTTCGCGCACATTCCCAAGGCCGAGTACCGGATCGTGCCCCGTTTCAAACCGCTGCGCTGGCTGCACATGAGCCGCCTCTGCGACAGCCTGCTCCGGCGTCCGGACGTGCGCGCCGCCGTATCGTTCAATCCGTTTCCCTACGGTCTGATTGCCGCGCGCGCCGCGCGCCGCTGCGGCAAGGCCGTCCACTTCGGGTTCATCGGCAGCGACTGGTATCTCTACACGCGCGGCTGGAAAGGGCGCCTGTTGCGCACCCTCGTCCGCGACGCGGCGTTTCTGACCGCTACGGGCGAGGCCATGCGGCAGGAAATGATCGCAGCCGGCCTGCCGGCGGACCGCATCGCCGTCCTGCCGCACGCGATCGACCTGGACCGCTTTCCCGTCGGCGACCCCGCGCAGGCGCTCTACACCTGCGTCTACGTCGGCAAACTCAAGGCGGCCAAACGCGTGGACCTGATTCTCCGCGCCTTTGCCCGCCTGGCCGCCAAACGGCCCGACGCAACCCTCTGCCTGGTCGGACGCGGACCGCAGGAAGGCCGGCTCCGCCGCCTGGCCGCCCGGCTCGGCATGGCCGGCCGCGTGACCTTCGCCGGGTTTACGCACGACGTGGGGCGCTTTCTCTCACGGGCCCGGATCAACGTGATGGCCTCGCGCCAGGAGGGGTTCCCGTTTTCTCTCGTGGAAGGCATGTGCTGCGGCGCCGTTCCCGTCACGACCCCCGTGGGCACGATCCCCGATCATATACGGGACCACGAGACGGGGCTGTTCTTTCCCGCGAACGATGCAAACGCGCTCGCCGCCTGCCTGGAACGGCTCGTTGACGACGGGGCGCTCTACCGGAGGCTGCGCGCCAACGTGCTGGCAGAGCGCAGCCGCTTCTCCTACGAACAGGCCACCGCCGTCTGGGACCGCTGGCTCGCGTCACTGGCCCCGGCGCCCGGCACCCCCTTGCCGGACGGCACCGCGCCCGGCGCGGCGGAGCCGGGATACCCCGTACGGCCATGACCGCGCGCCTGCGTCTGCTCATGATCACGTCCGACCTCGCCGGCGGCGGGGCGGAGCGCGAGTTCGCCAACCTGCTGCGCCATCTCGACCGCGAGCGGTTCGACCTGCACCTCGCGCTCTGGCGCCGCCGCGCGGACTATCCCCTGCCGGACGATGTGCCGCTCCACGTCCTGGGCAAGACGCGCCCCTGGCATCTCGTCCGCACCGTGCGGCGTACGGCCCGGCTGGTGGACGCCCTGCGGCCCGACGTCGTGCTGTCCTTCCTGCAGTATCCGAATCTTGTCACCGGCACGGCACTCGGGCGCTCCCGGCACCGGCCGCGCTGGATCTGCCGTTTCATGAACCCGCCCGGCATCGCGCTGCCGGGTTTCAAGAAACTCTGGGCCCGGCGCGTCCTGAAACGCGCCGACCTCGTACTGGGCTGTTCGGAAGCGCTGACCCGCGCCTACGTCGCATATCTCACGCTGCCTCCCGATACGGCGCGAACCATACCGAACCCCGTCGACCTCGACCGCATCCGGGAACAGGCGGAGGCCCCCCTGACCGTCGCGCGCCCGCCGGACGCGTTCGTCATCGCCCACGCCGGCCGTCTCCACCCCCAGAAAAACCAGGCCCTCCTCTTTCGCGCCCTGGCGGCACTCTGCCGCCCCGATCCCTCCTCCCGAAACCTGAAACCCGAAACCCGAAACCTGCTCCTCTGGCTCCTCGGGCGCGGCCCGCTCGAAAAACGCCTCCGCCGTCTCGCCCGCCGCCTCGGCATCGCCGACCGTATCCGCTGGCTGGGCTTCCAGGCCAACCCCTTCCCCTTCGTCCGGAACGCCGACGCGTTCGTGCTGAGCAGCAACTGGGAGGGCGCGCCCAACGCGCTCATCGAAGCCATGGCTTGCGGGACCCCCGTCATCGCCACCCGCTGCCCCTACGGCCCCGGGGAGCTCATCGCCGACGGCCGGACCGGCCTCCTCGTTCCCCCGAACGACCCCGCCGCCCTCGCCGCCGCGCTGCGGCGCCTCATCGACGAGCCCGGCTTGCGCGCCGCGCTCGGCGGCAACGCCCGCCGGGCCGTGGCCGGCGCCTTCGCCCTGCCGCGCGTCCTGGCCGCCTATACCGACGCCCTCGCGGAAGGCCGGCCCCCGTACCGGCGCGCCCGCCCGGCGTTACGCGCGCCGCGCCGCGGCGGCCCGGTGCAGCGCGGTCGCGCCGCCCTGGCCATCGGACTGATTTCCCGCGAGTATCCCTGGCGGGTGCCGTGCGGCGGCGTCGGCGTCTCCACGGCGGCGCTGGCGCGCGCGCTCGGCGAGGCGGGACACCGGGTCACCGTCTTCACCCAGGCGCCCGGCCCGGAACCGCGCCGCGTCACGGAGGGGAACGTCCGCGTGATCGGCCTGGCGTTCCGCCCCGCGCCGGAGTTGCCGGACCGGCTGGCCGGGTTCTCGGTGCTCGTCGTCCGCGCCTGGAGCCGGCTCGTCGCGGAACGGCTTTCCGGCCCGGACGGACGGGCACTCGACATCGTGGAGGCGCCCGACGCCGCGGCGGAGGCGTTCGACCTATTGCGCCTCCGCCGCCGTCCCCCGGTCGTGGTCCGCATCCGCGGCGGCACGAGCCTCTACCTGAAGACCCTGGGCCGCCTGCGCTGGTTCCACGTTCCCGTCTACCGCCGGGAACGCGCGTGTGTCGGCTCCGCCGATGCCGTGGCGGTCTTGAGCAACGCGTCCCGCCGGGAAAACGCGGCCCATTACCGCCTCGACCTCTCACGAGCCGCCCTGCTCGCCAACCCGGTGGATACGGAGCGGTTCCGGCCGGCGGACCGCGGCGCGGACGGCCCGTGCACGGTCCTGTTCGTCGGCCGCCTCGATGCGGTCAAGGGCTTCGACCGCATGCCGGCGATCATGGCCGCCGTCTGGGCCCGCGCGCCGGAAACCCGCTTCGTCTTCGCCGGCCGGGGCGAGTCCCCGGAAACCGCCCTCGCCGGCCTGCCCGCCGACCGGCGCCGTCGCGTGACCCTGCTGGGCCCCGTGCCGTACGCGCGCATGCCCGACGTCTACAGGCAGGCCGACCTGCTCGTCGCGCCTTCGCGCACCGACGCCCTGCCGCGTTCCTGTTCGGAAGCCGCCGCCTGCGGCGTGCCGGCCGTCGGGGCGCGGGACACCGGCATGGCGGACCTTGTCCGCGACGGCGCAACGGGTTTTCTGGAAGACGCGGCCGACCCCACCCGCTTCGCCGTGCGCCTGCTGGAGCTGATCCGCGATCCCGACCGCCGCGCCGGCTTCGCCCGGGCCGCCCGCGCGGACGCCGTGCGGCGCTTCGGCTTCGCCGCCGTGGCCGAGACCACCGCCGCGTTCTACCGGTCCGTTCTCTCCCCTTGACACCCGCGGCGTTCCGCTTTCTACTTTCCGCATGCCCGAAGCGAAGCGCCGACTGCTGCGGAACGTGTCCGCCAACGTCCTGTACCTGCTCGCGGCAACGGGGGTCGGCGTCTGGCAGGTGCCCTACCTGATCGGCCGCCTCGGCGTCGCGGCCTACGGGCAAATCGGCGTGCTGCAGGCCGTGGTCAACTACGGCTCGCTGCTGACCTTCGCCGTCACCTGGACGATTTGCCGTTTCATGGCCCTGCGGCTCGGCCGCGACGATACCGACGGCGCCAACGCCTATTTCAACACCGCACTCTTCGCCCTGTTTGCCCTCGCCGCCCTGCTGCTGGCCGTCGCCGTCGCCGCGCGGCCGTATGTTCCGGTCTGGCTCGACTCCCCGGCCGGGTTCCGGGCGGATGTCGGCCGGCTGCTCGTTCTGTTCGTGCTCGCCTCCTGCCTTAACGCGTGCAACAGCCCCTTTCTCAGCGTGCCGTTCGCCCGGCATCGCTTCGATCTCATCAATGTCATCCGCGCCTTCGGCATGGCGCTGCAGGTCGCCGTCCTCGTCGCGGCCTTCACCCGCCTGCCTGCCCGGCTGGCACACTACGGCTGGGCGATCGCGGCCAAGGAAGGCGCCGTGCTCCTGCTGCTGGCCTGGACGGCGCGGCACCTCTGGCCGCCGCTGCGGATCGGCGCGAGCCGCATCCGGTGGCACGCCTTCCGCGACATGGCGGTCATGAGCCTCTGGTCGGTCGTGGACCGGATCGGCTTCCTGCTCTACTTCAATATTGACCTCATCCTGATCAATGCGTTCCTGGGCGCGGAACGCTGCGGCCGGTACGCGCCGCTGACCCAACTGTGCTTTCTGTTCGGACTGTTCACCATGGCCCTGGTCCAGACCTTCTGGCCGATCGCGTACGAGCGGATCGCCCGCGAAGACATCGACACCCTCGTCGCCTATGCCCGCCGCACGACGCGATTCATGGGCCTGGCGCTGGGACTGCCCGTGGGCCTGCTGTGCGGCCTAGCGGGTCCGCTCCTGACCGTCTGGCTGGGACCGGCGTGGGTTGTCTTCGCGCCGCTGCTGATGCTCCTGGTCGGACCGCTGATCCTCAGTTTTCCCCTGCGTCACCTGTTCTCGATTACGCACGGGCTCAACAAGGTCCGCCCCACGGCGCTGATCACGCTCGCCGGCGGGCTTGTCAACCTGGTCCTTTCGGTCGTCCTGCTTCGCCTTACCCCGCTCGGCATGGCCGGGGTCGCCCTGGCCACCGGACTGTCTCTCACGCTCCGCAATACCCTCGTGCTCCCGCTCTACTGCGCCGCGATACTCCGGCGGCCGCGCCGCACCTTCTTCGGCGGCCTGCTGCCGGGCGTCATGGCGGCGCTGATCACGGCCCTCGCGGGGCTGGCCCTCCAGGCGTTCTTCACTCTCGATTCCATTCCCGCCGTCCTCGCGGCCGGCGCGGGGCTGGCGGCCGTGTACGTCCCGCTCGTGTGCTTCCGCGCCCTGTCCGGCGGGGATCGCGCGTTCCTCGTCTCCCTGCTCAGGAAACGCACGTCATGATCCGCTCGCTTTCGGAACACCGCGCGTGCCGGGCCGGGCTGGCGGCCCTGGTCCTGGGCACGCTGCTGCTCGGTCTCGGGCTGGCGCTGATGCGGGACGCGCGCAAAGACGAGACGCTTTACCTGCGCGAGACGGCCATCATGGCCGACTGCCTGCGCGAGGGCCGCTGGTTCGGCAACGAGGCGGTCGGCGTGCACGGTTTCCTGTTCAAGCTGCCCGCCGCCCTGCTCTTCCTGGGGTTCGGCAAATCGGTCTACGCCGCCACGCTGGTCAACGTGGGCCTGGCGGCCCTGGCGGTGTGGCTTTGTTTCCGGCTGCTGCGCGGGGTGACCGGCTCGAGCGCCTGGGCGCTGGCGGGGGCCTGCCTGCTGGCCGGCAATTTCCAGTTCGTGCGGCTGATGCCGACCTTCACGCGCGATATCCCCGCGCTGGCTGCGGTGCTGCTCTTCCTGGACGGCCTGCTCCGCCGCCGCAACCGCTGGGTGATGGGGATGCTGCTGCTTCTCGTCCTGGACGCGAAGGAGTACCTGTTCTTCATGCTCCTGCCGGGCTACGGGCTGTGGATTCTTTGCGACGCCTGGGCGCGGCGGGGCGACCGTCCGGCGGGGATGCTGGCCGGCGAGGTCCTGGCGCGGGGCATCGCGGCCGTGCTGCCCGCGGCGGTCTACGCCGTGCTCATGCTCTGCACCGGCGTGATTCCGCTCAACATGTTCCTGGCCAAGATCCTCGGCTGCGTCGACGCGCCGGCAACCAACACCGCCGTCTCGCGCTTCCGCACCGCCGTGGCCACCACCAACCTCTGGACGGGGACGACGATCAACGCCATTGTGCCGGCCGGTGCCAAAGCGGCGGCACAAGCGGAGCCCGGGCGCATGGCCGCCTGCGCGGCGCAGCTCCGGCCGTTCCTGCCGTATCTCGGCAAGCTTTTCTATCCTTCGTTTTTCTCGTTCGACGGCATCCCGCGTCCGGCCGCCCTGCCGGGCCTGGTCATGTCGGTCGTGCTCTTCCGGCGCTGGCGGCGCGAGGGGCACGGCGGGCGCATGGCGCTTTGCCTGGTGCTGTGGGCATTCCTGGCCGTCCTCTTGCTGATGGCCACCTACCCGCGCTACATGTTGCCGGTCTTTCCGATCCTGATCGCGTGCTTTCTGCTTTTTCTGCGGGACGGGCTCGACCGGCCCCGCTTCGCCGCCTGGACGCTGCTGGCCACCATCGCGTATTCGCTCTTCAGCCTCTACTTCGAGCAGACCGGGCTCTGGAAGAAAATCGTCGTCAGCGACATCATGCTCATCGCCCTCGCGGCGGCCTTCGTGGAGCGGCATCGCCGGAACCGGACGGCGGACGGCGGCGCCCGCGCGCGGGCGGCCGTCTATCTGTTCGCCCTGCTCACGCTGGCGGTGTCGCTCTGGCACACCTGGACGCATCCGCTCGGGCAGGTGCGCAACTGGCGGCTTTTCGGGACGAACCGCGAATGCCGGCGGGTCATCGCCGCCTTCGGCCCCCGGGCGCGCTTCTGGGTCAACGACCCCGGCTGGAAACATCTCATCGATTTCTACACCGGCCAGCGGCCGCCCACGCCGGAATGGCAGGACCGCCTCAAGCCGTGGGTGCCGAAGCAGGCGCTTCTGCGCCCCGGGCCGGACCGCCGCGCCTACGGCTTCTGGTTTTACGACCTGGTCGACCTGCGCCGCCGCATCCGCGCCCACGAGATCGACCGGGTCGGACTCGTGATCTCCTCGGTCGAGGGCGAGCGCTTCCCGTACCGGGGCTACCTGCGCCGCTTCCGGGAACAGCTCTGGCTCGAGCCCGCGGGCGCCGTGCCGCTCCGGAACAAGACGCTCTACCGCTTCGACTATATCGAGATGTAGTCCCGGTTCTCGATAAAGCGCACGATAAACTCCGTCACATCTTCGTACCCGGCGACGAACGCGGCGGCCTTCGCCCGGCAGGCCGCCGGGTCGGCGGCGGCGGCCAGCACGTCCGCCAGGGCCGCCTCCAGATCGTCGCCCGGCCGGGCGCGGCGGACAAGACCCGTCGCGGCCATGGCGTCGAGATAGGACCGGCCGATCGGGTTCACGTACAGTGCCGGGGTGCCCAGCACGCAGGCTTCCGACGCCGTGCTCGCGCCTTCGCTGACCACCGCGCGCGCGTAATAGAGCAGCGTATGGAAGTCGTCCGGATCGCAGGGGCGGCACAGCGCCGCGAACGCCGCCGGCGCAGGGCCTTCCGGCACCACCAGCACGTCACCGGCCCCGCGCAGCCGGTCGACCAGCCGCTGCTTTTCCTCCTGTGACGTCCCGCGCACCCCGAAATCGTGGGACGCCTCCCAGGAAATGAAACGCACCACGCTGTACGGACGGTCGGCCGACAGGCCGTAGCGGGCCGGCACCTCTGCCGACGGCGCGAAGACCGCGGGATGCAGGTACGCCAGTTCCTTGAACCCGTTAAACCGCACGTGTTTCCGGCCCAGGTCGTCGGGATAAACGCGCGGCGTTACGATGACATGCGCGAAGGGATACGTGATCCGGTTCTGCAGGCGGGCGATCTCGGTGTCGTTGAACACGACGCCCCGGCAGCCCGCCAGCCGCGCGGCGTATACCGTGAAGGTCCCGCCGAACGAGAGTGATGCGTCCGCGCGCCAGCGGCGCAGCCGCGGCGCGAGATAGGCCGTGTGGCGCGCCAGTTCGAGTCCCAGGCCGGCCGCGCCGGTGCACTTGCGGCCGACCACGGCGTAGGGCAGTCCGCGGGCTTCCAGCAGCCGGCGCGCGACCGGGATGTCGCGCGTGGTGACGTGCACCGCGTGCCCGCGTTCCCGCCAGGCCGCGACGGCATGCTTGAAGAAATGGACGTCGGACGGATGGCCGATGTGGACGTGCAGGTTCACGGGCGCTCGAACCGCGCCTTCTTCTGATAATAGATCAGCGTTTCCTGGTTCAGCCGGATCCGCTTGAGCATCTCGCCCATGACGCCCGTCACGAGGATCAAGACCCCCAGTCCCAGGAGCCCGGCCCCCGAAAAGCCCATCCAGAGCTGCGGGCGGAAGCTCCCGACCAGCAGCCTGTGCAGCAGGAACCCGGTCAACAGGCCCAGCCCCAGCAGCATGAACGGCAGCGAGATCCAGCCGAAGAAATGGAGCGGCCAGTAATCGCGGTAGGAATGCAGGATGATCTTGAGCGTGCGCCAGCCGTAGCGCCAGAGGTTTGACGCCACGCGCGACCGGCCGGCCGCGCGCACGCCGCGGATCGCCATGGGCACCTCTTCGATGCGGACACTCTTGATGGCCAGCTCGAGAAACGATTCCTGCGTGTACGTGAAGTCGCCCCACAGGTTGAGATGCAGCGCCGCCTCGCGGTTGTAGGCGCGGAATCCGCAGGACACGTCGTAAAAGCGCTGCCGCGCGATGCTGCCGACCAGCCGGCTCATGAACCGGTTGCCCCACACCTTGAGGCGCGGCATCTCGGGCACGAGCGCCGGATCCTTGAAGCGCGAGGCCGACACGAAATCCGCGCGGCCCGCCAGGAGCGGCGCGATCAGGTCCGGAATGCGCTCCGGATCGAACTGGCCGTCGGCGTCGATGTTGACGATCACGTCGGCCCCGGATTCCAGCGCGGCGTCCAGCCCCGTCTGGAAGGCGCGCCCGACGCCGCGGTTCTGCGGGTGCGCCAGAACCCGGGCGCCCGCGGCCCGCGCCGCCGCGGCGGTGCCGTCCGTAGACCCGTCGTCCACCACGAGCACGGTCGCCTCGAATCCGGAATGCCGGCAGACGGCCAGGCAGCGGCCGATCACGTCGCCGATCGTCGCCGCCTCGTTCAGCGCGGGAATTACGACCGCCAGGAATTTAACCGCCATCGGACGCATCCTTTTGCTGTTCCAGTTCGCGCAGCCTCGTTTCCAGGATGGCCAGCTGCTGGGCGATCTTGCTCTGCCGGGACTGCATACCGGAAATCGAAATGGAAAAATGAAACGCCACGAGCACCAGGAAGGTAAAGGTCACCGCCAGCACGGCCGACGCGTAGGTCATGCCCGTCACCGCCCGGAAGAGGGCCACCACGCCGGGAAAGACCGCGGCGGTCAGGATCGCCAGCGCGGTGGCGAGCCACAAGAGCGCGTAGCGCTCCTGCAGGTGTGTGCGGCGCAGCGCTTCAAAGGTGATCAGCAGCACCACGATGCTCAGGCCGCCGGCCACGAGCCGGATGCGCACCATGTACTCCGTCTGGATCACGGTATCCACCACCTTCTGCGGGCACAGCGCGAAGATGCCGAACAGCAGGGCCACGAACAGCCACAACCCGGCCACGATGCGGCTGCATTCGCGCCGCCAGAGGACGCGGCCCGTCAGCGCGAAGATCACCAGGCTCAGCAGTCCGATCAGCAGGCGCAGCCCCACCGCTTCGTCCCAGCCCGTAACGAGGCGCACGGTCATCTCCCCCAGCGGTTGCGGCGTCATGGCGCCTCCGCCAGGCTGGACCGCGCATACCGCGCGTCGACCCTGCGCGCCCTGTCCACGCACAAGGCCAGGAACACTTTGAACACGTAATACAAGGTACCCCATCCCTGGATCGTCGAGGCACCCGCCGTCCGTTCGCGGAAGCCGGCCGGAACCTCGGCGAAATCGTACCCCTGCCGGCGCATCAGCGCAAGCGCCTCCGGCTCCGGATAGTCGCACGGATAGGACTGCGAAAAGAACCGCAGCAGCGGCCCCGTCACCGCCTGGAAGCCCGAGGTGGGATCGGTCACGCGTTTGCGGCAGATGATCGAAAGAAAACGGGCCAGAACCCGGATGCCGCAATGCCGCAGGCGCGTGCTGGTATAGGGTTTCCCGTCCAGGAACCGCGACCCGATGACCAGGTCCGTGCCCTGGCGCTTCAGCGCGTCGAGCAGCCTCGGGATCTGCGCGGGCGGATGCTGCCCGTCCCCGTCGCAGCGCACGACCGTGCGGTAGCCGCGGGCGTGTGCATACCGGAACCCGGCCTGGACCGCGCCGCCGACGCCCAGGTTGCACGGCAGATTCAAGACCCGCGCGCCTCCGGCCAGCGCCACCGCGGCCGTCCCGTCGGCGGAGCCGTCATTGACTACCAGGACGTCGAGGCCGGGCGCGTGTTCGCGCAACTCGCGCAGCAACGGGCCGAGGCTTTTCTCCTCGTCGAACGCGGGCACGAGGATCAGCGACTCGGAGCGGGGTGCAGCGGCATTCATGCTTCGATTCCGTTAGCAGGTTCTGGTACCGTTTTCAAGCGCATGTTGGATAAGACACCCCAGGATCCACGCCCGGAACCGCGGCGTCTCGCCCCTGGTCGCGCGCCCCCGCCGCCCTGCTGCGCGCGGCCGGCAATGCCTCGTACGCAATCTACCTCACCCACACGCTGATCCTGTCGGCCCTCGTCCGGATCCTGCCGGCCGTTCCGCCCGGAGCACGGGCCGGCCGCCTCGCGGTCATGGCGGCGGCGGCGCTGACCGCGGGCGCCGCGGCGTACCGCCTGGTGGAGCTGCCCCTGACCCGGCTCGCGGAACCGCTACGACGACGGTGGCCCGCGCTCCGAGCGGGACGGCGCGCCGGCGCCAGGCATCCTCAGGAAGGGCGTCGAGGAAGTCCCGGATCACGCCGTTGACCGCGTAGTGCCCGTATTGCCAGCGGGCATAGCGTTCCGCCTGCGCCGGATCCAAGGCCGCGACGGATCCCAGCGCCGGCGCCGCGATCCGCCGCGCGCGGTCCAGAAACACAACCAGCTGGCGGCCCGGCCGGAACGCCGCCCGCAAATCGGCTTCCTGCCGCACGTTGACGATCTCGAGCGGCGCGCCCCGCACCGTGACCGCGTCCGGCAGCTCCCAGAACCCGCGCGTCGCCGCGCCGCTCGTGGACCGCACAACCAGCACGGCGGGCAGCCCGGGCTCGAGCGCGGCGGCGACCGCGGCGGGGAGCGGCGCGTCGCACGCGACGGGAACGCGCACGCCCGCCCGGACCGCCTCCCGGTGCGCCAGCGCGCGCGTCAGCCGGACCAGCGCATCCTCGGCGGAGCTCACCGCGTTGAGGTGGCCGGGCGGATGCAACAGGGTCAGCGTCACGCACGCCGCCGCTCCCGCGGCCACGAGCCCGCGGCGCAGACCCGCCGGCCGGATGCGGCGGTACACCTCGAATCCCAGCCAGGCGCACGCGCACACCGCGGCGATCATGAAGCTCCAGCCCGCCCGCTGGTAGCGCGAGAATTCCAATACCCCGGTCAGCGTTTGCAGTCCCGTCACACAGCCGAACACGCCGATCACACGCCACAGCGGCATCCGCCGGCGCGCGCCCTGTACCGCGCCCGCGGCAAACAGCGCCAGCAGCCCGCAGGCCGCCAGGGTCATCCAGCGGCTGCCCAGGCCCGCTCGTTTGACTGACAGGTAATCGCGGGCCACGGCCGCCGCGGGACACGGGGCCGTCCGCGCCGGTTCCGCCTGCACCGGGCCGGGTTGCGGCGTTGCCGCCGCGCGCAGCCGTTCCCCCGTGAGCGCTTCCCCGGTGACGCGCCACCAGGCGCTCCCGGCCGGCGCAAACTGCAGCGCCACAATCAGCGCGGCGGGCAGCAGCAGCAGCGCCAGCCGCCCCGTGCGGCGCCATGCGGCGCGCCCGCCCCCGCCCGCCGCGGCCGCCAGGGCGAGCGCGCGCTCCGCCAGCATCACCACGCCCAGCCGCAGCAGCATCAGCGGCACGCAGGCCGCCAGTCCCGCCAGTAATGCCGTTAACACCGCGCCTCCGCCGCGCGCGCGCGCGACGAAGCGGCTGTACGCCAGCAGGATCACCGGCGTCAGTGCCAGCCCGACCTGGTTGGCAAAAGCGCCGACGCCCGTCTTGATCAGGATCCCGAAGACCGGACAGCTCGCCGCCAGAAACGCCCCCAGCAGCGCCGGAAAGGCCCGGCCGCCGGCCCGCAGCAGGCCGTAGAGGCCCAGGCACAGCATCGTGCCGAAAAACGCGCCGCCGTACCGCGCGGCCAGGTAAGGGTCCAGGCGGAAGAGCCGCACCGGCAGGGCCACGATCCAGTGATAGCCCGCCGGATACGCCGGATGCCGGATGGTCCCGTCCGCCAGGATGTCCTTGATAAAAAGCAGATGCGTATAGGCGTCGGACTGTCCCAGGTAGGCGTGCCGCAGCGGATGCAGCAGCCGGACCCCGTACGCCAGCGCCAGGATTACCGCGAGCAGGCCGGCTTCCCGGCGCGCCGCCGCCGACGGCGGACGGCGGCGCCACAGCCACGCCGCCGCCAGGACCGCCGGCAGACCGTACGTGACGCCGAAGGCCAGCGTGACAAGGAGCGCGTTAAGCAGATTCGCCGTCATGGTCAAAACTGGAAGTAGATAAACGTCTGCCCATGATGCACGCCGAACAGGATAATCGAATAGGAAAAAACGAGCGCCGCCGCAACCCGCGCGGGCAACGGCAGCCGCCAGACGGCGGCAGTATCCTGCGTGCGCTCCTGCAACACCTGGACCAGCACCACCAGGCCGACGAGCGGTCCCAGGCGCGCGAGCCAGGGCAGCATCCCGGCCTCCAGGCGGTACGCGCCGAAGCGGAACACGCTCCCCGCCAGCGCCGCCGCCTGTGCCAGGCCCGCGCTGCGGAACAGGATCCACCCGAGACAGACGAGGTGGAAGCACGCCGCGCGCCGCAGCCAGACGGCCCGCGGGCGGCGCGGCGCCGCGGCCCATTCCCACGCGCGCTGGACGATCAGCAACAGCCCGTGATAGGCGCCCCACAACACAAAGGTCCAGGCCGCGCCGTGCCACAGCCCGCCCAGCAGCATGGTCACGCCGATATTGCGCAGCGTCTTGATCCGGCCCGCGCGGCTGCCGCCGAGGGAGATATACAGATAATCGCGCAGCCAGGTGGAGAGGCTGATATGCCAGCGGCGCCAGAAATCGCGCGGATCCGCGGCCAGGTACGGCGACCGGAAGTTCACCATCAGGTCGAACCCGAGACAGCGCGCTGCGCCGCGCGCGATATTGGAATAGCCGGCAAAGTCGCAGAAGATCTGAAAGGCAAAGCCGTATACCGCGAAGAGTGCGATCAGTCCGTTCTGCGGCGCCGGGGCATCGAACACGCGGTCCACGAAAAGCCCCAGGTTGTCCGCGACCACGACCTTCTGGAAATAGCCGTGCAGCATCAGGAAAAGGCCCTCCCCCAGCATCGCGGCGGAAACCCGGCGGGGGCGCTGCACCTGCGGCAGCAGCCGCGCGGCGCGCTCGATCGGACCGGCCACGAGCTGGGGGAAGAAGGCCACGTACAACGCGTAGTCCAGGAAACGCCGCGCCGGCTTGAGCGTCCCCCGGTAAACGTCAAGCGTATAGCTCAAGGTCTGGAACGTGTAAAAGGAGATCCCGACCGGCAGCACGATGTGGAGCAGCCGCACGTCCGCCTCCCAGCCCAGCCGGCCCAGCAGCGCCTGCAGGCTGCCCGCAAAAAAATCATAATACTTGAAGAAGCCCAGGAGCCCGAGATTGACGGCCACGCTGAGCGCCAGGAACCGCTTGCGGGCCTTCGGGCCGGCCGCGCCGATCGCCCGCCCGCACAGGTAGTCCGTGACGGTGCTGACCAGGATGAGGGAAAGGAAGCGCCAGTCCCAGCTCGCATAAAACAGGTAGCTGCCCGCCAGCAGCAGGCGGTTCTGCCAGCGATGGTTCAGCGCATGGTACAGCGCGAACACCGCCGTAAAGAAAGCCAGGAACTGGAAGGAATTAAAGCTCACCGTCCGCCCTCTGCAAGGCCTGCCCGATCACCGGCCGGTGTCGGGCCAGCCCCCTGGCGTTGAGGTGCCAGCCGTCCGCGAAATGGTCCGGCGGATACGCGCGGTACAGCTCCCGCAGGACGGTCACGTTCCCGTACGCGTCCTCGAGGGGGCGCAGCTTGTCCATGACGCGCCGGCAATGCGCCGCCTGTTCCGGCGTCGTGGGAGCGGGCAGGATCAGCAACGGAATGCCGCGCGCCTCCAGGAGCGCGGCCATGCGCCGCAGGTAACGCGGCGACAGGCGCTCTCCGCGCCGGTGCCGCAGCGAGGCGTTCAGCCGCGCGAACAGGCCGTGCGCCGCATCCGCCGCCCG
Organism: Lentisphaerota bacterium; assembly: GCA_016929365.1. Lineage (GTDB taxonomy): Bacteria > Verrucomicrobiota > Kiritimatiellia > UBA8416 > JAFGIZ01 > JAFGIZ01. The sequence goes on along the minus strand of JAFGIZ010000271.1, from coordinate 8,771 downwards.
GCCGGCGGCGCCCGCGGGGCGCCCGGCCGCCGTCAGGATCGCACGGTCGTCCACGCCCGCCAGCCGGCGCTGCAGGTGGATGCGGTAGCGGAACGAGGCCAGCAGCTTGTAGGCGGCCATCTTGAGTCCGAAAGCCGGGTCGCGCGTTCCCCGCAGGCACGCGCCGATCTCGCGCCAGCGCGTAAAACAGCGCTGCACGTAGTTTTCGGTCAGCGGTTGACGCAAGTCGCCCGCGCGCGGATCGATCGCGCAGAAGATCACGGCGCGCGGCCGCCCCGGATGCCGCTCCAGGATGCGCCGCAGCAGAAAATACTGGCCCGCGGTCTCGACGGCCTGGTTGCAGGCCGCCACGGCGTAGCGGTCGGGCGGCAGATCCGCGTTCTCGAAAATGCCCCTGGCCACGCTGTCGCCGAGGATAACGACCGGCGCGTTCATCCGCCCGCTTCGAATAGCGTACAGCAGGCGGTCCACCTCGTGGTTGAAGCTGCGCGACGGCAGCACGACGTGAAGCACGGCTTCCACCGCCGCGATGACCAGCAGCACCCATGCCCATGTTTTCATCGGCGTGCGCTCATCCTTGCCTTTCCGCCCCGGCTGGGGCAAGTTTCTTTACGGCCATGCGTATCCTGGCGGTCAGCAATACCTATCCGCCCGAGGTCATCGGGGGCGCCGAACGGCTCACGGCGGCGCTGTGCGCCAGCCTGGCCGCGCGCGGCCACACCGTCGCGGTGCTCACGGCGGGCCCGCCGCCGTGCGGCAACGGGGTCCGCGAAACGCAACGCGGTGCGGGAATCACCCGGGTCTGGCCGGGCGGGCGGCTGTTCCCGCCGGCCGGCGCCGGGCCGGGCGCGCGCCTCCGGGTCCAGCTTCGGGCCCACGCGCTCGATCTCTGGAATCCGCGCGCCGCCGGCGCGCTGCGCCGGCTGGCGCAAACGGCTCGGCCGGACGTCGTGCACACGCATAACCTGTACGGGTTCTCGCCGGCCGTCTGGAGCGCGGCCCGGCGGCTCGGCCTGCCGGTCGTGCACACCGCCCACGACGCCTGGCTGCTGCATCCCCGTCACAACCTGCTGTACGCCCCGTTCCCGCCGGGCTTTGCCGACGGACCGCTGCGCCGGCTGTACGCGCGGCTCTACGCGCCCCGCACGCGTGCGGTGGACATTCTCTGCACGCCGTCGGAATCCCATCTGCGCCTGCATCTGGCGCTCGGCTGCCGCCCGCGCGCGGGCGGCGTCTGCATTCCGCACGGCCTGCCGCCGGACACCGCGCCGGCGCCGGAGCGCCCCCCGGGCCGGCCCGTGACCTTCCTCTATCTCGGCCGGCTTGACGCCCACAAGGGCCTCGGCGTGCTCGACGCGGCGTTCCGCCGGCTTGACGGGGCGCCGCCCCTGCGGCTCGAAATCGCCGGCGAGGGGCCCCGTCGGGCCGCGGCCGAACGGCTGGCCGCGCGCGATCCGCGGGTGGCCTGCCGCGGGTTCGTCGACGGCCCGGCCCGCGACGCGCTCCTGCAGCGGGCCGACGTCCTGCTGTACCCTTCGCTTTGCCTGGAAAGCTTCGGCCTGGCCGTGCTCGAAGCGATGGCCGCCGGCTGCACCGCCGTCGTGTCCGCCGCGGGCGGCCAGGCCGAACGGATCGCGGACGGGCGCACCGGGCTGACCGTTCCGCCGGGAGATCCCGCCGCCCTCGCCGAGCGGATCGCGTCGCTGGCGGACGACCGGGACCGGCTGGCCGCGCTGCAGACGGCCGCGCGTGCCGCCGCGCGCGCCGCCTCCTGGGAGGCCATGGTAGACGCCTACGAGGCGCTCTACGCACGGGCCGCGGGCGGCGGCGCCTGCCATCAGGCGGGCCAGCTCATGTAACGCACGCGCCGGTAGCCGTAGAAAGGCATGAAGCTCAGCATCCACACCGCCTGAACCGCGCGCAGGAGTCCCAGCCGAAGCACGCCCCGGTCGCGCCGCAGCAGGCGTTCGAAGGGATAGCGCAGCCTCCGGTACCAGAAGCTCAGCGGAACCCGGTCCCGCGTGTAGCGCCGGTAGACGCGGTCCAGCTCCGCGGCAATGGCCGCGCCGCCGGAACCGCTCTTGGTATGCGCGCCGATCCGAAACGCGCTCAGGATCGCGGGCGTGAAATACCAGCAGGCGCCGAGCGACCGGAAATGGCACCACAGCTCCACGTCCATGGCATAGTGCAGCGACTCGTCCAGGAGCGGCTCCCGCTTGTGCAGGCGCCGCCGCCAGAAGCAGCTCGGCTGCATCAGGCCGTTGTACGCGGGGAGCAGATCGAGGCAGGACCGCCGCACGCGGAAGATGCGGCGCCGCGGCGGCCCCGGGCGGCGGTCGTCGATCACCTCGCAGGCGCCCGCCACGACGTCCACGCGCGGTTGCTCCGCGAAGCAGCGGCAGACATGGTCCAGCGCGCCCGGCGCCAGCACGTCGTCGCTGCACAGCCAGCCCGCCAGGTCCCCCCGCCCGTGCGCCAGGCCCTTGTTGATCGCGGCGGCCTGGCCGCCGTCCGGCTCGCTGACCCACCAGGCCAGGTGCGGCTCGTAGGCTCGGATCACCGCAAGGCTGTTGTCTTGCGAGCCGCCGTCGACGACCATGATTTCCAGCCGGGGATAGGCCTGCTCGAGCAGGCTGTCCAGCGTCCGGCCCAGCGTCGCCCCGCCGTTCAGGTTGGGTACGACAATCGAGACCAGGGGCAGATCCTTAAGCCGCACGGTACACCTCCTCCATGTCCCGGACCCACCGCTCCGGGCCGTACTCCCGTTCCGCGAAGGCGCGCCCGCGGGCGCCCATCGCCGCCGCGCGGGCCGGATCGTCAAGCAGGGCTTCCAGTCCGGCGCGGAATCCGTCCGCGTCGCCCGGCGCGGCCAGCAGGCCCGTTTCGCCGTGGCGGACCATCTCCGGAATGCCGCCCACCTCCGTGGCGACCACGGGAACCCCGCAGGCCAGCGCTTCCATGACGACGAGGGGCTGGTTATCCGCCCGTGTCGGGTGCGCCACGACGTCCGCCGCGGCATAGGCTTGCGCCAGGACGGCCTCGTCGCGCACGGCGCCCAGCCGCCGCACGGGCAGGTGCGTTTCCGGCGGCGCGCCCCGGCCCCCCCCTCCCACAACAAGCAGCAGGCTGCGCTCGCGCAGCGCGGGGTCGAGCGCACGCAGGGCCGCGTACAGCAGGGGCGCATCCTTGTAGGGATTATCCACGTCCTGCGCCGCGAAGAGCACCACCTTCCGGTCCGCCGGCAGGCCCAGCGCCCGCCGGCTGGCGCCGCGGTCCGCGGGCCGGAACCGCGTTGTGTCCACGCCGTGCGGCACGTGGCGGACCGGCATGCAGTCCGCCAGCGCCTCGCGCGCCAGGCCGGTCAGCCAGAGGCTCGGGCAGACCGCCGTGATCCGCGCACGGCGGTAAAGCCGGCGCTTCAGGCGCCATTCCCATCGCGTGGCGTCCCGGCGGATCGGCGGGTACAGGCGCGGATACGGACAGCGGCCGCAGCCGGCCCGCCAGCGCACGCAGTCGAGGCCGTGCGCGCAATGGCCGGTCAACGCCCACATGTCGTGCAGCGTCCAGACCAGCGGCGCCGCGCGGGACAGCCGCGGCAGCAGCCGGTAGCTCAGGTATCCCCCGTGCAGGTTGTGCAGGTGAATGACGTCGGCCTCCCGCACGAAAGGGTGCCGCAGGACCCGCCGTCCGTTCAGGATGCCGACATAGTTCAGGCCCAGCAGGTTGAACCCGTGGTAGCCCAGCTTGCTCACGAAGGACTGCCGGCCCAGCGCCGCCACGTCCGGCCCGCGCCGCGCGGTCCACCCGACGAGCACCCGGGATGCGTGCCCTGCTTCCTGCAGGGCCCGGTGCAGCCGCCAGAGGCTGATCGCGGCCCCGCCCGCGTCCGCCGTTTCGTTAATGTGCAGGATGTTCATCGGGCAGCAGTACGTCCGTCATGCGTGCGACCATCTTGTCCACCGTAAAGTCGCGTTCGATGCGGGTGCGGTTCAGCGCGCCCAGCCGCCGGCGTTCCGCCGGATCCCGGAGCAGGCAGATGATGTTCTCGGCCAGGGCCCGCACGTCCCCCACGGGCGCCAGGTAGGGGACCTGTTCCGCGCCCAGGCACTCCCGGATGCCCGGCAGGTCGGTCGCCGCCACGGGCAGCCCCGCGGCCATGCATTCCAGCACGCCGTTGGGCATCCCCTCGCTGCGGGAGGCGAACACGCCCAGGTCCATGTCGGCCAGCAGGCCGTAGACGTCCTCCTGAAAACCCAGGAAGCGCACCGAGCCCTCCAGCGCGGGGGCCGCGGCCGCCTCGCGCAGGGCCGCCGCTTCCGGCGGCAGGCTGCCGGCCAGCACCAGCAGCGGTTTGGCGGCGCTCCGCCGGAAGCGTTCCGCCACGTGCGCCCAGGCCGCCAGCAGGCCGGCGTGGTCCTTGGGGGGACGCACGTTGCCGACCATGCACGCCAGCAGCGCCGCGGAACCGGCCTCCAGCCGCGCGCGCCATGCGCCCCGGCGTTCCGCGGCCGGCGCCGGCTCGACGCCGTTGTGCACGAGCGCAATGCGTTCCGCCGGCACGCCCAGGGTGCGCGTCAGAAAATCGACGCCCGACTGCGCGTTGGCCGTAAAGGCCGGCGTACGCCGGACCGCGGCCCGCTCCAGCAGCCGCGGCATGCGGTACAACCCGGCGCTGCGCTGGTTCCAGACGAACCGCCGCGCCCCCGCCTCGCGCCAGGTCAGCGCCCCGTACACGTTGGGAACACCCGTGTAGCCGAGAATCACATCCGGCCGCAACGCCTCCAGGAAACGGCGCGCCCGGACCAGGTTGAACGGGGCGTAGAACGGGCTGAGCGGATAACGCAAGGCGCACGACCGGCAGGCCACGCCGCGTTCCCGGCACACCGCCTCGAGGGGGCCGGGCCCCGCCAGCCCCGCGACGGTTACCCGTGCCCCGCGCGCCTGGAGCGCCGCGGCCAGCCGCAGCGCCTGGCGTTCCGACCCGCCCACCGCCAGGTCGTTCAACAGTATGACCACGCTCAGGTTCAACGTACGGCTTCCCCACGCGCTCCGCCGGCCCGCGTTCCGGCCTCGACACCCCACGCCGCAGACCGATACCATACCGGCCGCGTCCATGAAAGCCCTTATCCAGCGCGTGGCCCGGGCCGCCGTAACGATCGGCGGCGAAACGGCCGGCGCCGCCGGCCGCGGCCACCTCGTCCTGCTCGGTGTCCGCGACGGGGACAGCGAGGACGACGCGCGCCGTCTCGCCGACAAGACGCTCCGCCTGCGGGTTTTTCCCGACGACGCCGGCAAGATGAACCGGTCGGTGTGCGATATCGGCGGGGACATCCTGGTCGTTTCGCAGTTTACCCTCTATGCCGATACGCGCAAGGGCCACCGCCCGGGATTCGGCCGCGCGGCCCCGCCGGAACGCGCGGAAGCGCTCTACAACGCGTACGTCGCCGCCCTCCGCGCCGAGCTCGGCGCCGGCCGCGTCGCCACCGGCCGCTTCGGCGCCATGATGCAGGTCGAGCTCGTCAACGACGGCCCCGTCACCGTCGAGCTGAATACCGATTGAGCACGGGGCGCGGCGAAACGCAGGGATTTCCGCTTGAATACCCGGCCCGCCGCGAAAACCGGGCGGGGCCGCGCGCAGGCTGTCCGCGCCGTTTGCATTACGCCCGCGGCCTTGCTATGATTGTGTTGAGTTCGATCGATGAAGAAGCGCGATCCATTCGATTTCTGGTATGCCGTGAACAACACGGAGATCGTCCGCCTGCCCTCGCGGCACCTCGAAACGTTCGGCACCACGGTGCTGAACTATCATCTCGTCAGCGAGCTGATGGACACCGTCGACCAGGTCCGAGTCCGCCAGGGGCGGATGCTGGCCAGCCAGCCGAAAATCATCACGCCCGAGGCCTATTCCAGGACCCTGCTCGAGGGATTCAGCGAGGAGGCCGAAAAATATGTCGACTGGCTCCGGGAGCACGAAAAGGAGATCCGCATCCTGCAATACGGGTACCGCCTGAAGCAGGAATCCTTCAGCGAGCACGTGATCACGGACAACGTCGAGGCCGTGACCGAACGGGTCAAAGAGGACGTGGAGTCGCGGAACGATCCCCTGGCGGCCGTGGTGGTGGGCGTTGACGAACCGTGGGACGTGTGCCTGATCAAGCTGTTCTGGGAAGTGATCCAGGGTTCCGCCCGGACCAATATCCGCGAGATGGCCAGGCGCAGCCTCTTCAACGACGAGCAGGGCATCCCGCGCGGCGTACGCCAGGACCTCGAACAGGAGTTCCACGCCGCGGCCCGCGATCCCGGCCTGATCGCCCCGCTCGGCCGCAAACTCCAGAACTACGGCCTCTTCGAGGAGTACCAGGACCGCTTTTTTTCCCTGGTCAAGTCGCATAAGCGTTGAGGCCCGGCGGCGCAAGGTTGGAGTTGGCCCCCGGCCGCCGATCCGCTATAGTGCGCGCCATGTCCGCCACCATCACGGAGAAGATTCTGGCCCGCGCGGCGGGGCGCGCTACCGTCACGCCGGGCGAAACGGTCTGGGCCAACGTGGATGTCCTGCTCACGCACGACGTCTGCGGGCCGGGCACGATCGGCGTGTTCGAGCGGGAGTTCGGCGCGGGGGCGCGCGTCTGGGATCCGGACAAGGTGGTCATTATTCCCGACCACTATATCTTTACGGCCGACGAGAAAGCACACCGCAACGTGGACACCCTGCGCGCGTTCGTCCGGGCACAGGGCCTGCCGCATTACTATGACCCCGGCACGCCGCGTTACCGGGGCGTGTGCCACGTGGCGCTGCCCCAGGAGGGCCACGTGCGGCCGGGCGAGGTGATTCTGGGTACGGACTCGCATACCTGCACGCACGGCGCGCTCGGCGCCTTCGCCACGGGCATCGGCAACACCGACGCGGGCTTCGTCATGGGCACGGGCAAGCTGCTGCTCAAGGTGCCGCCGACCCTGCGGTTCACCCTGGACGGCGCGCTGCCGGCCGGCGTCACGGGCAAGGACATCATCCTGCGCCTGATCGGCGATATCGGCGTCGACGGCGCGAATTACAGCGCCATGGAGTTCCGTGGCGGGGCGATCGCGGCCCTGGACGTGGAAGAGCGCATGACGATCTGCAACATGGCCATCGAGGCCGGCGCCAAGAACGGCATCATCGAGCCGGACGAGAAAGCCCTGGCCTATGTCCGCGCCCGTACCGACCGGCCGTTCGAACCCGTGTACGGCGACCCCGACGCGTTGGTCGCCGCGGACCGCCTCTATGACGTTTCCGGCTTCGTGCCCTGCGTGGCCGAACCGCATCTGCCGTCCCGTTATGCGCCCGCCGCCGAGCGGACGGACGTCACGCTGGACCGCGCCTATATCGGCTCCTGCACCGGCGGCAAGCTGGCCGACTTCGTCATGGCCGCGCGCATCCTGAAAGGCCGCCGCGTATCGATCGAGACCATCCTCGTGCCCGCGACCTGCGAGGTCGCCGAGGGCCTGATCACGGAGACCGTGGACGGCCGGTCGCTGGTGGAAATTTTCGCCGCCGCCGGCTGCCGCGACGTGGCGCCCCCCTCCTGTGCCGCCTGCCTGGGCGGTCCGCCCGATACCTTCGGCCGGGCGTCGGGCCGCGAAACGGTGATCAGCACGACCAACCGGAATTTCATCGGCCGCATGGGGTCCAAGGACGCGCGGATTTACCTGGCCTCGCCCCTCACGGCCGCCGCCTCGGCGGTTACGGGCCATATCACGGACCCGCGGGAGTTGATGTGACGGCGCCCCACCTGATTACCGGCAAGGTTTACGTCCTCGGCGACAACGTCGATACGGACCAGATCATTCCGGCGCAGTACCTGAACCTCGTGCCGACGATTCCCGAGGAATACCGCAAACTCGGATCCTACGCCCTGGCCGGGCTGCCGGACGACTGCCCCCCCTTCGTCGCAGCGGGCGCCGAACGCTCGCCTTATACAATCGTCATCGCCGGCCGCAATTTCGGCTGCGGGTCCTCGCGCGAGCATGCGCCCATCGCGCTCGGGGCGGCCGGCGTCAAGGCCGTCGTCGCCGCGGGTTATGCCCGCATCTTTTTCCGCAACGCCGTCGCCACGGGCGAGGTGTATCCGATCGAAAGCGAAACCTCCCTGGTGCCTGAATTCCGCACCGGCGACACGGCCGAGCTCGATCCGGCAGCCGGGCGCCTGCGCAACACGCGCACCGGGGCCGCGTTCCGGCTGAAGCCCCTGGGCGACGTCGCGCCCGTCGTGGCCGCCGGCGGCCTCTTCGCCTACGCGCGTCACACCGGCATGATCCGCAATCCCCCGCCCGCGGCGGCCCCGGCCCCTGCCGGGCCCGCGCACCCGGCCGCGGGTGCGGCACAACCCGGGCGCGCCGCCGTCATCGCCTTCGCCAACCAGAAGGGCGGCGTCGGCAAAACGACCACCGCCGTCAATCTCGCCGCCTGCCTGGCCGAGAAGGGCAAGCGGGTGCTGCTCGTGGATCTCGACCCCCAGGCCAACGCCACGAGCGGTCTCGGCGTCGATCCGGTTCCGGGACGGAGCCTCTACGGCGCGCTGCTGGGCGACGGCGCCGCGGCCGACGTCATCCGGCCGACCGCCGTCGAGCGCCTCGACCTCATTCCCTCGGAACTCGACCTCGCCGGTTCGGAGGTCGATATCGCGCGCCTGGACGGCTACCTGCACTGCCTGAACAACGTGCTCACGCCGCTCCTGGCCCCCGGCGGGCCGGCGCCCGCCTATGACGTCGTGCTGATCGACTGTCCGCCGTCG
>JAFGIZ010000270.1 GCA_016929365.1 Lentisphaerota bacterium | reverse complement strand
GTGGATCAACCGTAGAGGCGGAGTATACGGGGCGTTCCGGAAACCTTATCAAGTTGCGTACGCCTGATGGCAGGGAATTGGGTATTCATGTCTACAAGTTGAGTCCCGAAGATCGCGAATGGATTGACCGTCAGGCCGCCGGCGTGCCGTGGGGCGCGGGCGAGTCCGACGCCGGGGCGGAGCCGCAGCCGGCGGTTGCGGAACAGAAAGCCGCGAACACCCTGCGGGCGTTTACGGAAGGGCCGTGGAAGGGATACAATGCCGTGTATCAGCAAGCGCTTTTCGATGCCGCCCTGCGTGCGGACGGCGACGTGGTAGTGTTTCCCAAAGAGGATGGAAAACACGTGGGCAAGCCGATCCGGGTCGCCATGCTGGTCGCCTACCAGGAAGCGAGCGGGGCGTTGCGGAAAAGACGCGTCACAACATTGACAAGCGATCCGGACCCGCGTCCCCGTCTGCGTCCCGAGACGGAAATCACGCTGGAGGGCACCGTGGAGGACAATGTGGCCTTTACACTGACGTACGCGTTCGAAAAGAACAGCGTGGCGGCCTGGGGACACCTGTCCGAACCGGAGACGCTGGAAATTCCTTCCCTCCTCAGTATCGGCGCTTATTTCCCGCAATCCCACGAGATACCGCTGCAGATGCCCATGGACGAGCAGCGCAAGCTGCTGGGCGACTATAAACTGGTTTTTGAAGTATTGCGCGGAGAGGATGTCGAGATCCCGTATTATTCCATGGACGGCATTCCGTTACGCAGCCGTTCCGTAACGCTGGTGGGGGATCTGTATGGATCCCGGCGGATCGAAATAAGGGCGCGGGACGACAACGATGCCCCCCTGGAGCGAATGCGCAATTTCTTTCACCGCACGCCGTACGAAGGCTTTTTCCTGGGGATCGTCAAGCAGGAGGCCGACAGCAAGGCGGCCAACGAGGCATTTGAAATCCGCCTCGAATAGAGCGGCGCGGCCGACCGGCCTTGTGTTTCAGGGGGCCGGGTGCTCGATTTCCTGACATCTGTCCAGCGCGCGTATCAGGTCATCGAGGGGCGGGCGCCGGTTAATATCGTGCACGTCGATGTAGCGGATAATTCCCGCCTTATCCACGACGAACAGAGCGCGTTCACACGTACCGTCGGAACGGAGGACTCCGTACGTGTCGGCAACCTTGCCGTGCGGCCAGAAATCGGAAAGCACGTTGAACCACAGCCCGTCCATCGCGTGCACCCAGGCGTAAAGCGACGGGATGTTGTCGGTCGTGAGACCGAGTACGACGGCGTCCCGCTGCTCGAACAGCGGGCGGGCAATATGATAACCGGGCCACTGCGCGGAACAGACCGGCGTGAAGGCGGAGGGCACGAAGGACAGGACAACATGCCGCCGGCCCTGGAACGCACTGAGCCTGACGCGCCGGCCGCTGATTGCGGGTAGCGCGAAGTCGGGCGCCGGGTCGCCGACGGCCACGCGCAGCCGGCTGTCCACGGGCTTGAGCGGCCCGGGATCGTAATCGGCCGTTTCGAGGGCCCCGGCCCCGCAGACACATATCAGGAGGGGCAGCAGTATGCGGGGGCCGTTCATATATCCTCGCCCGGGGGCAGGCGTTGCAGCACGCGTTCCAGAATGGGCGACGGGTCGGTAAAATACCCGACGCGCGTGTAGAACTGGCGGAACTGTCCGTCAGGCATGCGCTGCAGAGCGAGGAATGAAGGCACACGCGTATAGGAAAGCGATTGTGTCAGGCGGCGATCGGGGTCCGCCAGGACGGGGTAGGGCGGGGTGAACCGTTGACGGTATGCCTCGATCTCCAGCGGCGTATTGCGCACGCCGATGCCGATCATCTTCACGCGTCCCGCGGCGTCACGGGCGCGCAGTGCCTCGAACAGCTGTGCGGCGCCGGGTGCCGCGCGATGGCAGAGCGCGCAGTACATATCTAGCAGATGGACCACGACGACGTCGGCCGTGATGTCGCGAAGGGCGAACTCCGCCGACCCCGGGGGAAGGCCGAGGTAGGCGCGCTCGGACGGCCTGTCCGGTACGGGCAGGCGGTCTGACGGCGCATCGCCGCCGGGCGGCGTTGCACATCCGGTCACGGCCAGCAAGCCGGCCACGGCAAGGCAGTATAGAACCTTCATAGCCCTGTAGGGTAAGGGTTGCGGGAGCATAAGCAAAGCCGGAAGAGGCCTCCGCGATACATCAGGCCGGCTCCGGAGGGGGCGTGTTCGCGTGGGCCTCGAGGGCGGCTGCCGCTTCGTCCCAGAGTTGCGTGTAGTGCTCGATTTCTTCCTGCAGGGTCTTCAGGCGCCGATTGAGCCCGGCAAAATCGGTGGCCACATCGGGTGCGGCCAGCCGTTCGAGAACCTCGGTCTTTTCGCGTTCGAATACCGCGATCTGATGTTCGGCCTGAGCCATGCGCTGCCGGACCTGGCGGGTCCGCGCCTGGCGTTCCTGGCGGGCGCGCGCGCGCCGCCGACGGCGTTCCTTGCGGTCGTCCGGCTTGCCCCGGCCTAAACCGGAAGGCGTTGGGACCGGGGCGCGAGCAGCGCGGGCGGCCGTCTTCTCGCGGTAATAGTCGTAGCCGCCGGCGTAACGGGTGACGCCCGGCGGGGTCATGGCCAGGATGCCGGTCGCCACACGCCGGACGAAGTCAATATCGTGGCTGACGAGGCACAGGGTGCCGCGATAATCGCACAGTGCGGATTCCAGAGCCTCGCGCGCCTGTATATCCAGGTGCGTGGTGGGTTCGTCGAGTACGAGAAAATTCGGCGGACGGATCAGCAACCGGGCGAAGGCCAGGCGTATTTTCTCGCCGCCGCTCAGGATCGCTACCCGCTTTTCGACTGCCGGCCCGGAGAAGCCGAAGCCGCCCAGGAGGGTGCGGACTTCCTGCTCCGTACAATCCGTGCCGGCGCGTTTCACCGTCTCGTAGACGGTGCACTCGCGCGGCATCGTTTCGGCAAAATCCTGGGACTGGTAACCCACGACAACCTTATGGCCCGTCTTCCGCCGGCCCTCCGACGGACTCAAGTGTCCCGCCAGTACGCGCAGGAGCGTGGTCTTGCCCAGTCCGTTGCGCCCGACAAGGGCGGTCTTTTCGCCCCGGCGGATGGACAGGTTCAATCCGCGCAGGACCCAGCGCGAGCCGTCATAGGTGACCCCGGCCTCGTCCAGGCGCACGACCTCGAGGCCGCAATGGGGCGGGGGATGCAATCTGATCGTGCCGCGTCCCACGGGTGCGCTCGGCACGTCGATCTCTGGCATCCGTTCGAGCTGCTTGATCCGGCTTTGCACCTGGGCGGCGCGCGTGTTCTTGGCGCGAAAGCGTTCGATAAACCGCTCGAGCTGTTCCCGCTTGCGTTGCTGATTCTTGAGCGCGGCGGCGCGCTGTGCATCGCGCTGGCCGCGCTGACCGACGTAGCGGTCGTAACAGCCCGTGTAGCGCTCAATACGGCCGTGCGCGACTTCGAGGGTAACGGCAGTCAGCGAATTGAGCAGGTAGCGGTCATGCGAGATCAACATGAGCGCGCCCTTGAACTCGCGCAGGAAGCGTTGCAACCACTCGATAGCCGGTATGTCCAGGTAGTTGGAGGGCTCGTCGAGAAGGAGAATATCGGGTTCTGCCGTCAACACGCGCGCCAGCTCGGCGCGCGACTGCCAGCCGCCGCTGAAGGTCCGGAGGGCGCGGCCGAATTCGGATTCGTCGAATCCCAGGCCGCCGAGGGTTTTCTCGGCGCGCGGGCGCAGCGCATACCCGCCCAGCGCCTCGAAACGGTGCTGCAGCTCGCCCAGGCGCCGTAACCGTTCTTGGGCCGCATCGCCGGCGGCGGACGTCTGGAGGGCGCTTTCCAGGGTGTGCATTTCGGCGCGGATGGCGTGGAGCTCCGGCAGCGCGTGTTCCACGTAGTGCAACAGGCCGCCGTCGCGCTCGGGAACGTCAATCTGCTGGTGTACGTAGCCGATGCGGCAGGCGGACGGCGTTTGAACCGTGCCGCCGTCCGGACTGACCGCGCCGACGATAAGGTTGAAAACCGTGCTCTTGCCGGCCCCGTTGGGCCCGACCACGCCCACGTGTTCGCCGGGATTGACCTGAAAAGAAGCGTTTTCGAGGACCGTCTGTCCTGCAAAGCGCTTGGTAACGTCCAGAAATGTGATCATGCTCTGAAAAGCCTTGTATCGCGGGGGCCCCGGGACGCAAGGAGCCGGGCGATCCGTATTTATGCTCCGCCGGCCGGAAGCCAGCTCTCGGATTCGAACCGAGGACCTAGTGATTACAAATCACTTGCTCTGCCGACTGAGCTAAGCTGGCCTTGGATTACAGTAAAACCGGCCGTCACCGGGGTCAATGGGAAACAGCCGTTATCGAGCTTGAGGAGGCATGTTTTTTGCTGTAGCATCAAGTTGTTATGCCTGCATTGGCGTGTACAGAGCGGGGCAGGGGGGCGGGGTCCGGGTTTACCCTGGTCGAGATCATGATTGTCGTCGGCCTGATCGGGGTGCTGGCGCTGCTGGCCATTCCGAACGCCATGCGTGCGCGCCAGCGCGCCCAGGTGTCGCATTTTGCCAACGATGCACGCCTGGCGGCGGATGCCTTCGAGTTGTATGCCATGGAGCACGGACATTATCCCAACGACGTCAACCGCGCCACAGTGCCTCCGGGGATGGATGCGTATCTTCCGCAGCGCATACATTGGGAGTCGCGTACACCGCTTGGCGGTGTCTGGGACTGGGAGCGGAACGTCTTTGGCATTTCGGCCGGCTTCTCGGTCGTGAATCCATCCGCGACGGAAGAACAGTTCCGGCAGGTCGACGAACTCATAGACGACGGCGATCTGGATACCGGGCGTTTCCTCAGAATCGGATCGGACCGCTATACCTATATCTGCGAGTTGTAGACGCGGACGTTGTGCCGGGCGTTCGCCCGGCGGTTCATGGAATCCACCATATTGTGGATCGAGCTATAGATGAGTAGACATAAGATATATTATGCGACATTACCGCCTCTGTTCGGGTTTCCCGGGTTTTTGAAGCATTGGGCCGCTGATCGCGGCTGTGAGGGCTCTAGTTGATTATGCCCCAGCGGCTCGCGCGCCGCGCAGGGTGGCTCGAGAGGAACGGCCAATACACAAAACAGGCGGGTCCGACGAGGTTTTCCCTCGGAACCCCGCCCCAGTACCGGCTGTCGCGGCTGTTGTGGCTATTGTCGCCGAGAGCGAAGTACTCCCCGGGTCCAAGTGCCAGCCGATGTGACGGGGTCCGCAGATACCCATACGGCGCGTCGCCGATCACCGCGTACCCTTGGTAGCCGTCCTGCTTCTCCGCAATGTTGCGAATGGCCCGGGGCTCGCGGACAATGCTGCCGTCGATCACGAGATCCGGCGGAGCGATGGAGACCGTTTCACCCGGCAGCGCGGCCAGGCGCTTGATGTAGTGCGTGCCCGGAGGCAGTGTTCGAATATCGGCCGTACTGAACACGATGACCTGCCCTCGCTTCGGGCGCCAGACATTCCATCGGATTCTGTCAACAAAAACATGATCGCCGGCCGTAATGACGCCGGACCACAAGAGTGCACCCGCCGGAACCGGGTCGCCGTTACGATAGCGCAGCTCAGCGTCCCGGGGAACCTCGTGCGGGACTCCGCCGATTACGACATAGGACGGTGTCTGGCTGCGCGTGCGCGGGGTATCCGCCAGGCGTCCCGATGTGCGGGCGCGAACCTCCCGATACCAGTCCCCCGTAACAAACCACTTGACGAATTTCAGCGGAATGCGGTCGAAAAGAGTCGGACCGTCCTGAGCAACCGATGTAATGCCGTACAGGGTCGGCTGCATCGAGCCCGTCGGGATTTTGAACGGCTGCAGAAAATAGGCTCGAAAAGCCATGGCCACGGTAATCGCCACGACGGCGACCTCAAGATTCTCGCGCAAAGACGCCCAAGCCCGGTGTCCCGCGAGCCGTTGTGTGCGCGCGTGAAGGGTATCCACGGCCTGCTGCACCGCGGCGCTCTCTCCGTCCTGCAGCGCCACGCGCATCTCTTCTTCGGCTTCGCGGAGGGCCTCCAGGTCCGTCGCCGCCGCGATGTCGCCGCGCATATGCCGCATGTACCGCGCATGGCGGAGGAGATGCTTTGCCGTCTTGCGAAGCCGGCGCCTACGAAGGAAGTTCACGGTCCAGGGCCCCTTCCGCTGCGCGCCTTAATCCGGCAATTTCCCGAGCCATGTCATCGGCCCTGAACAGGTAGGTGCCGGCGACGAAGAGGTTGGCTCCGGCGGCAGCGCAGCGGGGCCCGGTTTCGGCGTTGATGCCGCCGTCCACCATGATGTCCAGATCCGTGCGCCCGATTCGCAGGGCGGACGTGCGCACGTCCCTGATCTTGGGCACCACCTCTTCCATAAAGGACTGCCCCCCGTAGCCCGGATGGACTGTCATGCACAGGACTTCGTCCACCTGGTTGAGCACGGAATCGATCATACGCGCGGGGGTTTCGGGGTTTAACGTAATCCCCGGTCGGGCGCCCAGTTCGCGTATGCGGTCGAGCGCTTCCGGGATATTGCCCTGAGCCTCGATGTGGATAAGCAGCGAGTCCGCGCCGGCGTCGATGAACCGGTTGAGATACTGCGCCGGATGCGTCATCATCAGATGGACGCTCAGCGGGATGGTGACCTCGCGGCGAGCCATGGCCACGACATCCGGGCCCATGCTGAGGTTCGGTACGAAGTGGGCATCCATGATGTCGAGATGCAGGGCGTCCGCGCCGGCCTGTTCCGCCCGGCGGGCTTCGGCCGCAAGTCTTCCGAAATCGGCGGCCAGCAATGAAGGCAGGATTTTGACTTGCATGGGCGCGGATTATGGCAGAAGCGCCCCTGCCCTGTCGAGCAGGGAACTCAATACCACACGCGCCAGAGGAACAAACCCTGCGGGGGCGCGGTGGGCACATGGGCGGTACGCGTACGGGCCTTCAGCATGGCCGCCGTGCGCGCGGCCGGCTCCGCCCCCTGCCCTACCCTGATCAAGAAACCCGCCAGGCTGCGGACCATGCGGTAGAGAAAGCCCTCGGCCCGGGCCGTCACCGTGATCTCCGATCCCCGCTTGACGACATGCAGCACGCTCAGCGTCCTGACCGTAGAGGCGACCGGACGATTCGGGTTGGCCGTAAAGGAGGCGAAGTCGTGGCAGCCCGCCAGGCCCGCCGCGGCGCGTTGCATGGCGGACACGTCCAGGCGGCGCGGAACGTGCGTCCGGTATAACCGCAGCGGCGGCGGCAGCACCTCCGCGTTCCATATAAAGTAACGGTATTCCTTGGCGATTGCGTTGCGCCGGGCATGAAAATCCGGGGCGGCCGCCGCGGCTTTGAGCACGCGTATGTCCGGCGGCAGAAGTGCGTTCAGGCCGGTCTTGAGTTCTTTGGGAGTCCGGTCGCGGACAAGGTCAAGATGGGCCGGCTGCCGGCGGGCATGGACCCCCCGGTCGGTCCGACCGCTCCCGTGCACCGTGACGCGTTCGCCGGTCAACGCGTGAAGGGCGGTTTCGAGTTGCGCCTGGATGGTGTCGCCGTTCGGCTGGATCTGCCAGCCGGCGTACGCGGTGCCGTCATAGGCCACGTCGAGGCGGTAACGGCTCATGCTTCACCGTCAGTGTTGCGGTCAGGCGCGCGGGCCGCCGCGGCGTCCAGCCACGATTGCAGAAAAAGCTGGGCCGCAATCTTGTCGCGGGCCCGTTTGCGGCGCCGGCGCGACAGGTCGCCTTCGAGCAACACGCGTTCGGCCTGTGCCGTGCTGAGCCGTTCGTCCCAGGTTTCAACGGGCACGGGGAGCGCAGCGCGCAGGAGATCGGCAAACGCGCGTGCCTCCCGGGCCATGGGCCCTTCGGATCCGTCCATGTTGAGCGGCAGCCCGACCAGGACGCGCGCGGCCCCGGTTTCGGAAACGACCTCGCGTACGGCGGCCGCGGCCCGGCGCGGACCGCAGCTCTCCACGGTGCGCAGCGGAAAGGCCAGCGATCCCGTCGGATCGCTGACCGCGAGGCCCAGCCGGCGCCGCCCGTAGTCCACCGCAAGCACCCGCTTCATAAGAGATGCTCGTAGCCGCCCGCCTCGGCGAGCAGTCGCACCATGTGCTTGACGTCCTGCGCCCGCTCCTTGCGGCAGACAAGCGTTGCCCCGGGCGCCTGAACCACGACCAGGTCGTCAACGCCGATCAGGGCCGTGAGCCGCTCCTTGGAGACCACGACGTTGTTGTGTGCGTCAATCGCTTCGCACGCACCGATCCGCACATTGCCGCCGTTGTCTTTGTCGAAATGATGTTCCAGCGCCGGCCATGACCCGACGTCATCCCATGCAAACGTGCCCCGCGCCATGATGATGTTATCGGCTTTTTCCATAATCGCGTAGTCGATCGATATTTTTTCGAGCTTCGCGTAGGCGTGGCGGAGTTTTCGGGCAAAGCCGTCCGTACCGACGGCGGGCTCCACCTCCCGCACCATGGCGGCGAGCGGTGGCTGGTAGGCGGTCAGGGCTTGCGCAAAGGTCGGGGCCGTCCAGATGAACATGCCTGAATTCCAATAGTACCGGCCGGTCGCAAGGTACCGCTCGGCGGTAGCGCGGTCCGGTTTCTCCACGAAACCGGCAGCCCGGGCAAAGGCGATGCGGCCCGAGTGCTCAATGGGTTTACCGCTCTCGATATAGCCGAATCCCGTGCTGGGGAAGGTGGGCTGAATACCGATCGTAATCAGGGCATCGTGCTCGGCGGCGACGACGGCTCCCTCGCGCAGGGTCGCATGAAAGGACTCCAGGTCGCCGATGATGTGATCCGCGGTCAGAACGCAGAGAATGCCGGCTGGATCACGCCGGCGCACGACGGCCAGGGCGAGGGCGCAGGCCGCGGCGGTATCGCGGCCGAACGGTTCGCCGATGACGTTTTCGGGGGGCAACGCGGGCGCCGCGCGGCACGTCACGTCCACGAGTTCCCCGCTGGTAATGACGAGTACGCGGTCGGGCGGGATCAGCCCCCCCAGGCGTTCCACGGCAATCTGCAGGAGCGGCTTTCCGCCGACGAG
>JAFGIZ010000269.1 GCA_016929365.1 Lentisphaerota bacterium | reverse complement strand
TAGCTTCGTCCGGCACGCCGCGGCACTCGCCGCGGTCTGCCTCCTGGCACCCACCCTCCGCGGCGCGCCGCCGTCCGAACACGCCTTTATCTGGGCTGAGGCCAACGCCCGCCTCGCCACGGCCCGAACGCCCGAAGCGATTCTAGAGGCCGCGCGCGCCTATAGCGAGCTGATCGACCTGGGCGTGCGGAACGGTCCCCTGTACTACAATCTCGGCACGGCGTTGCTGCGGGCCGAGCGCTACGCCGATGCGCACCGCGCCCTGCGGCGGGCCGAACGCTACGCGGGCAGCACATGGGAGACGCGGCGCAACCTCCGCCTCGCGCGGGCCGGATTGACGGATGACGAACACGCCGCGTTGCCCTGGTACCGCTTCCCGCTGTTCTGGCATTTCGGCCCCTCCATGGCCGCCCGCACCGCGGCGGCGCTGGCGGGTTTTGCCGGCATTTGGATCGCTCTTGCGGTTTCGGCCCTGGGCCGCCGCGCCGCCGGCCGCTATCTGCTGATCGCCGCCCTGGCCCTGACGGTCCTGTTCGGAACGAGCACCCTCACCTCCCTGCATCTCGAAGCGCAGGATCGGCTGCGCGAATGGAAAGCCGACCCGTCATGAAGGCCGGCCGCACCATTGCCGCCCTCGGTCTCGCCGCCCTGACGGCGCTCGCGCAAGGCGGCTCGGAACCTTCGGTTTCCGTCTCCTTCGAGCCCGACCGGCAGTCGGTCTACCGCGGCGAGGCCTTCACCCTCGAGGTCGTTATCCGTGCCGTCGGCGTACGCCTGGGCCGGAACGTGGAGCTCCTCGAGATGCCCGACGCCTCGCGCCTCGAGGTCGGTGCATTTGACGAGTTGCCGCTGCAACGCCGGATCGTCTCCGGGCAGATCCGGGAAGTACGGCGTTACCGGGCCACTGCGCGGCCGCTCGAGGCGGGCGTCCTGACCCTGGCGCCCCGGGTGCGCTTCACCACGCTCAGTCGGCGGCCCCTGTTCATCGGCAGCACCTGGGCCGACACACCGTACACGACCCGCGTGGACCCGGTCACCGTCACGGTCAAGCCGCTGCCCGAAGCCGGACGGCCGGCGTCCTTCTCCGGCGCCGTGGGCGACTTTGCGCTCGAGGTCAGCGCCGCCCCGACGCGTCTCGCCGTAGGCGACCTGATCACCGTCACCCTGCGCGTGACCGGCCGGGGCTACCTGGCCGAGGCCGATCCCCCCGCCGTGTCCGCGCCCCGGTTCCGGACCTACCCGCCCGAGCGGACAGACTACGAAGCGGGCCGTTCCGCCACCTTCACGCAGGTCATTATTCCCCTCGGCACCAACGCCGCGTCCATCCCGCCCGTGACCTTCGGCGTCTTCGACCCGGCCGACGAAGCGTACCGGACGCTGCGCTCCGACCCCATTCCCCTCGTCTACCGGGCACGCTCGCGGCAGACATTCGACCGGTACCGTCCCGTGGAAGCGCCGCCGCGGCCCGACGAGGCCCGGCCGTCCCCGGCCGCCTCCCGGCTGGAGCGCGCGGTTGCCTGGCTGAAGGCGCAACTCGGAACGCGTACACGGCGGGTGGGCGCGGCGGCCGACGTGCGTTTTGCCCCGCGGCAAGCGGCCCCGGTCCTGTTCACGCTCGATCCCGGCACGCCCGTACGCATTCTCGAAACGGCCGACGCATGGGTCAAGATCGCCGCCGAAGGCAACCGGGGCTGGCTGCGCGCCGCGGCCCTCGCCGGTCACGACGAACCGTCCGTTACGGAACGGGGAACTGACCCGCCAGCTCCGCCACCGCGCGGCGCGTCCGGTCGGTGACCGCCTCGTCGTCCGGGGCCCGCAACACGTCGCCGATCAAACCGCCCAGCGTATGCATCGCGTCCTCGCCCATGCCGCGGGTCGTTACCGCCGGCGTACCCAGGCGTATGCCCGAGGTTACGAACGGACTCCGCGTGTCGAACGGAATGCAATTCTTGTTCACGACGATGCCCGCGCGCTCGAGGGCCGTGGCCGCGGCCTTCCCCGTCAACCCCGCCGAGGTAAGATCCACCAGCATCAGGTGATTATCCGTGCCCCCGGAAACCAGGCGGAATCCGTCCGCCGCCAGCCGTTCCGCCAGGCTGCGCGCATTCCGCACAATCGACTGGCCGTAAGCCTTGAACGCCGGCTGCAGGGCCTCCTGGAAACAGACGGCCTTGCCCAGAATCGTGTGCATCTCCGGGCCGCCCTGCAAACCCGGAAAAATCTGGCGGTCGACCTCGTCGGCAAAGGCGCTCCGGCACAACACCACGCCGCCGCGCGGCCCGCGCAGGGTCTTGTGCGTGGTTGCGGTCACAAATTCCGCGTGCGGCACCGGGCTGGGATGCACGCCGGCGGCGATCAGGCCGGCGATGTGCGCCATGTCCACCATCAGCAGCGCGCCCGTCTTGTCCGCGATCTCGCGAAACGCGGAAAAATCCAGCGTCCGCGGATAGGCGCTGGCGCCGGCGACAATCAATTTCGGCCGCACCGTTTCCGCCAGCCGCGCGATCTCGCCGAAATCGAGCTGCTCGGTGTCCCGGTCGACCCCGTAGCCGACGACATTATAAAGCCGCCCCGAGAAATTGGCCGCATGCCCGTGCGTGAGGTGACCGCCGTGCGCCAGGCTCATCGCCAGGATCGTATCGCCCGGCGCAAGCGCGGCAAAGTACACGGCCATGTTGGCCGTGCTTCCGGAATGCGGCTGAACGTTGGCATGCTCCGCTCCGAAAACCGCGCCCGCCCGCTCCACCGCCAACCGCTCGGCCCGGTCCATGTTGGCGCATCCCTGGTACCAGCGTTTCCCGGGATATCCCTCGGCGTACTTGTTGCTCAAAACCGAACCGACTGCCTGCCGCACCGCGGGTGACACGTAATTCTCGGAGGCAATCAGGTCCAGGGTCGTACGCTGCCGCTCGCTCTCGGCGTCGAGGATCGCCCGTACCGCCGCGTCCGCGGCCCCGTCCGCACAGACCCCGCTGCGTCCGTATTGCTCCATCTTGCCGACCCGCCGGGCATGCCGCGCCTCGGCCGAGAACGCCGTGTCCAGCCATGCTTCGACAATGGCCCCGGCGGTCTCGGGAGACAGCATGCCGCCGCCCAGGGCCAGCACGTTCGCATTGTTGTGCGCCCGCGCCAGCTCCGCCATGGCCGGCGTAAAACACTGCGCCGCCCGGACGCCGGGAAAGCGGTTGGCCGTCATCGCCATACCCGTGCCGGTCGTACAGACGAGCACGCCCTGCTCGGCCTCGCCCCGGGAGACCCGCTGCGCGACTTCGCGCGCATAGTCGGGATAATCGACCGAGTTCGTATCGTAACACCCGACGTCCTCGACCGTGATCCCGCGCGCCTCCAGCATTTCGCGGACGGTTTCCTTGAGGGGGAACCCCCCGTGATCCGCACCGATTGCAACCTTCATGTCAATGTCCTCATGAACTCCATCAGCCCGGGCAACGATTCCTCGATCGCGTCGCGCGCGGCGCGGTAGGCCTCCAGCGAAAGCCCCATGGGGTCGTCGATATCGCCGTCGCCCCCGGGAGCAAAGGCCCTCAGCCGGAAAACCTTCTCGTCAACCGCCTGCGGAAACAGTTCGCCAAGCTGCTGCGCGTGAGAGGCCGTCATTACCACAACCAGTGCGGCCGAGGCAATGTCTTTCTCCCGCACCGGCCGGCTGGCGTGCCCGTGCAAGTCCACGCCGCGCTCCGCGGCCACGTTGACCGCCTCGTCGCTGGCGCCGAGCCCTTCGATCGCCGCCAGGCCGGCGGACGCGGCCATCCAGCCCGATGACGGATCCAGCCGCGCGCGCAGCAGATACTCGGCCAGCGGACTGCGGCAGATATTGCCCGTACACACAAAGAGTATCGTTCGCTTTCGCACCGTCATGGGTTTGCGCCCTCGCCGGTCAGCGCCGGGCATCCGCCGCGCGCGAGAACGTCCCGCCGCACGGCGCCTTCCCGCAGTATTTCAAGGGTGTCGCCCGCCACGCGGACGACCGTGCTGGCCACGCCGCCCGGCGCGGGACCGGCGTCCAGAATCACGTCGACCGCCTCGCCCAGGGCCGCCGCCGCCTCCGCCGCCGTCAGGGCGGGCGGTGCGCCCGACCGGTTGGCGCTCGATACACGAAGGACGCCCCCGCACGCCCGCAAAAGCGCCTGCGTGAGAGCGCACGCCGGCACCCGGAACCCCTCTTCCGCGCCTGCGCCGGACGCCCCGCGCACGCGCAACACCAGGGTCAACGGGCCGGGCCAGTAGGCCTCGGCCAGGCGCCGTGCCGGCGCGGGCAACACGGCGCCCCATCGTTCCACGGCCCCGAGATCGGCCGCCAGCAGCGCCACGGGTTTATCCGCCGCACGGCCCTTCGCCGCGTAGAGACGCGCCGCGGCGTCCGCCGCGTCCGGGTGCGCCGCGACCCCGTAGACGGTATCCGTGGGGATCACCGCCAGCTTCCCGCCCCGCAAGGCCTCCGCCGCACGGCTGACGGCCGTACGCGCCTGCGCCCCGCTTGCCTGCAGCCACACCGTCATGCGCCGCGGCCCTCGTGCCGCAAGGCCTTGAGCCCCAGCAGAATATCCACGGCCCGCGCCAGCCGGGGATCGTTCACGACGCGCTGCATCAGGTCGCGGTCCAACCGGGCCTTTTCCGACAACGGCTTCTCGCGCGCCTCCATGTCTTCGTACTGGTGGACGGACAGGATGCGGTTGGAGGCCGCGACGCTCACGTCGGGCGACAAGCCTTCGCCGGGAGCCAGGTGCGGCCCCGCCCCCCGCACGACCCAGCGCGTCGTGATCCGCAGGGCCTGGTTGGTGCCGAGCGGCAGCATTTCCCGGAAACCCGTTTCGCCCGGCGTCGCGCCGCCCACCAGCAACACGCCTTCCTGGTCGCGCAGGACCGCCGCCAGAACCTCCGCGGCCCCGCGCGTATTTCCGTCCGTCAGCACGATCAAGGGCAGCCGGTTCGTGTGTGCCCCGCCTGCCGCGGCCGCGCCCCGGTCCAGCACGCGCCCCGTGCCGTCACGCACTTCATACAACGGCGTCCCCGGCTCCGTAAACAGACCGGCCGCCCGGTTGACGGCCGCAAGCCCGTCCCCCCCGGCTCCCCGCAGGTCCAGGATGACGCCCGTCCGCCCGGACCGGAACCCGTCTCGCAGGCGGCTGACCAACTGCGTCCCGATCCCGTCCACCACGGCCTCCACCCGCAGGTAGCGGATGCCTTCCGGCCAGTCTTCCGTCTCGAGCCCGGGGCCGCCGGCCGGCGGGACCGCGCCGGCCGGCACGAGCTCCGCACCCGGATCCACCGTCCGCAGAAAGCCCTCCAGCGCGCCGCGCCGCGCCGCTTCACGGTCCACGGGCACACCGCGGCTTTCCAGAACCCGCAGGACGTTGGTTTCCCACGCGGCCGCGTCCGCGGCCGCGGCCATAAAGAGCGCCAGAAGCCCCAGGCCGGCCGCCGCGCCGGCCGTGACCCTGCCCCGCTCTGCCCGGCCCCTATCCATCCCGCGCGTCTCCGCGCCCCCGCGCCGCCTCGCGGCGCACCCGGGCATTCCCTTTCTGGACTTTCTTCTTGAGTTCCCGCTTATAGGCCGCAAGACGGCGCCGCAGGGCGGGCCGACCGACCGCCAGGATCTGCGCGGCCAGCACCGCGGCATTGACCGGTCCCGCATTGCCCAGGGTCACCGTCGCCACGGGTATTCCGGCGGGCATCTGCAGGGTCGCCAGCACGGCATCCAAGCCGTTCAACGCGCCGCCTTTCACCGGGATCCCGATAACCGGGAGCGTCGTATGCGCCGCGAGCACCCCGCCCAGATGCGCCGCCCCGCCGGCCGCGGCAATGATAACCTTGAAACCCTGCTTCGCGGCCCCCTGCGCGAAAGCCGCCGCCTCGTCCGGCGTACGGTGCGCGGAGATAACCCGCACGTCGCTCCCGATCCCGAACCCATCCAGCGTATCCACCGCCGCCTGCACAACGGGCCAATCCGAATCGCTGCCCATGACCACTGCTGCTTCCATCCGTCTCGCCGTCACTCCATGCCC
Organism: Lentisphaerota bacterium; assembly: GCA_016929365.1. Taxonomy (GTDB): domain Bacteria; phylum Verrucomicrobiota; class Kiritimatiellia; order UBA8416; family JAFGIZ01; genus JAFGIZ01. Next base: position 2,287 of record JAFGIZ010000269.1, on the reverse strand, counting down.
TCCCGCCTTGCCGACGGCATCGCTTTGGCCGCGATATCCGTCCTGTATTGTGCCTGATCAAACGTAATCTTCGAGATGGCATAATAGGCCCGCCGGACCGCGTCCTCCAGAGCGGCGCCCAGCGCCGTGACCCCCAGCACGCGGCCGCCCGCCGTCACCGTGTCTCCGTCCTGCAGGCGCGTGCCGGCATGGAACACCACCACGTCCTCGAGCGCGTCGGCCTCGTTCAGACCCGTAATCACACACCCCTTCCGGTAACGGCCCGGATAGCCGCCGGACGCCATCACCACGCACACGCAGGCCTCGTCCCGCCAGGCCAGGGGCGTGCGGTCCAGGGTCCCGTCGATACACGCGTTCAAGGCCGGAACCAGGCCGCCCGCCACGCGCGGCAGGATAGCCTGCGTCTCCGGGTCCCCGAAACGGCAATTGTACTCCAGCACTTTCGGACCGTCGGCCGTGAGCATCAAGCCCGCGTAGAGAACCCCTTTGTAGGCGATCCCCCGGCGTTTCAATTCGGCGAGCGTCCGGTCGAAGACCTGCTCCCGTATGACCGGCCACAACGCCTCCCCCGCCGCCGGCGCGGGGGAATAGGCGCCCATGCCCCCCGTATTCGGCCCTTCGTCATTGTTAAACACGCGCTTGTGGTCCTGGGAGGAGGCCAGCAACTGCACGTGTTCCCCGTCAACCAGCGCCAGGATCGACACCTCTTCGCCCGTCAGGCACTCTTCAACCAGCAGGCAGGAACCCGCGGCGCCGAACGCCCGCTCCGTCAGGACGCGGTCAACCGCGTCTTCCGCCGCCTCAACCGTGTCGCAAACAATCACGCCTTTGCCCGCGGCGAGGCCGTCGGCCTTGATCACGACCGGGGCGCCGGTCTCGCGCACGTATTGCCTGGCCCGCCCGGCATCCGTAAACCGTTGCGCCGCCGCCGTGGGCGTGCCCGCCGCCTGCATGATCTCCTTGGCAAACGCTTTGCTGCCTTCCAACCGCGCCGCCGCCGCCGTGGGGCCGAAGACCCGCAATCCCTCCGCCTCCAGCCGGTCCGTCAGCCCTGCGCACAGCGGCGCTTCCGGCCCCACCACCGTAAGATCCGGCCGCTGTTCCGCGGCCCATCGCGCCAGGCCGTCGACGTCGTCGGCATTCAGCGGGACGTTTGTCGCCAGCGCCGCCGTGCCGGCGTTGCCCGGCGCGCAGTAAAGCGCCGCGGCCCCGTCGTCCGAGGCGCACTTCCACGCCAGCGCGTGCTCCCTGCCTCCCCCCCCCACGATCAGTATCTTCATGGCCGGCCTTTCCTGTGCGTGCGTGCCGCCCGTGTGTATGCAGGCAGACACGCAAAGCATCGACGCCGTGAGAGTAACCGAATGCCGCGGCGAGTCAACTTTTATACGCCTCCCGCGGTCCCGTCTGCGCATAACGGTCTGGACTCGGCGCGCCGCCCTTTTTTATAGTGCCCATCGGATCGGGAAAAACCCGCATGCATACGCTCAGCCCCACAGACCGGGAAATGGTGCAGGCGCTCAAGGCGTTCAAACACCGCCACGGCCATTGTCGCGTGCCGACCGCCTACGCGGAGAATCCGCGTCTCGGCCGCTGGGTCGCCTCGCGGCGGTACCGGCGCAAGGTCGGCGATCTCGCGCCCGAGTTGATCGCCGCCCTGGACGCGCTCGGCTTCGTCTGGCGCCCCAATGAAGCGGACTGGAACCGCATGTATACTGCGCTGAAAGCGTTCAAGCAGCACTACGGCCATTGCAATGTGCCCGAACACCTGGACGAGAACCCGCAGCTGGCGAATTGGGTGCAAAGCCAGCGGCACCGGCGCCGCCAGGGCAAATTGTCCGCCCGGCGCATTTTGAAACTGGACGCGCTGGAGTTCACGTGGGCCGTCTACAGGGACCGGAAAAGAACGGGCCGTGCGGCACACGGCGACGCGGCGCGGGCGCCACGTTCTCAAGACGCGGCGCCGCCGGAGGAACGCCTGTATGCCCTGCGCAGCGGCGTGTACGTGCAGTACGACGGGAACGGACAGTGCCCCCCGGCGCTGGCCGCCTATCTCGAACAGCACAACGGGCGGTTTCCCCCCTATATTCCGCTGCCGCAGGAACACACCGTCTTCCGGCTGGGCGTGCGACATGTTCGTGAGAAACATGTCTCCTGGCCCGGCAAGGGCCCCCTGCCCCAGGATGTCCTGAACTACGTCTCCCGTTCGGGAACGCTTCCGCCGCAGGCCTGAAGCAGGCCCTGACGCTCCCTGGCACGCTTCGTGCTATTCTAAATCACGAGTCATGCG
>JAFGIZ010000268.1 GCA_016929365.1 Lentisphaerota bacterium | reverse complement strand
GGGCTGTACCTGCTGCAGTGCCGCCATACGCGCATTGAGGGCTTCAGCATGGACTACGATCCGCTGCCCTATACCCAGGGTACGGTGACCCGGGCGGTCGACCCCCTTCATTTCGAGCTGGAGGCGGACCCCGGCTACGCGCCGCCGGACGCGGACCACATCCTGGCCCGGCCGCGCAGCACCGGCGCCCGGTTCATGACGACGCACGGCGATACGTTTATCGATCACCCCGGTACGCCGGGCCATCTTATGATCGACTCCGCCGCGCCGGTCGAGGGCCGGCGCTACGTCATCGGCATGACGGCCGAAGAGGCCGAGGCCCGCGGGCATGACGCCTTCAGCCTGGTGAACGCGCGCGCCATCCTTTACGGCCGCCACAGCACGAAAGCGCCGCTGTCCGTCGATGCGTGCGTCAACTGCCGGGTCCGCAACGTGCACATCTACGCTTCGCCGGCGGTTGCCGTGCGTGTGATTCGCAACGAATTCGTGGAGATCGGCCATTGTGCGGTTCAACCCCGGCCGGGGAGCGACCGCATGGGGGCAAGCAACGCCGACGGTTTTTTCTGTCAGAACAACCGGATCGGACCCTACCTGCACCACAATCGCATCGACCGCAACGGGGACGACTACTGCAACATGCTTTCCGGCATGTCGGTCGTGCACCGGGTTGACGGCAACCGGATCACCTGCCGCCTGGGCCGCTCCGACAACGCCGCGTTCCGGCCCGGCGACCGGATCTATTTCCTGCGGGGCGACACGCATGCCATTCTCAGCGGCAACCGCTTGGCGGCGGTCGGCCTCGAGCGCGTGGACGGCGCCCTGCGTCTCGTCCTGGCCCTGGCCGAACCGCCGGGGCACGCGATCCGGGCCTCGGGCGATCCCGCCGGCCCTCCCGACTGGATCTTCAACCGCCACGCCGCCAACCTGGGGGCGGTCATTGCCGGCAACGATTTCCGGACCGGCTACCGCAGCCGCTGCATTGTCCGCAGCGCGCACACGCTCGTGTGCGGCAACCGCATCGTGAACCGCTGTCCCACGTCGGCGGTTGACTGGGGGCACGGCATCGTCATCGGGATGCACTGGCACGAGGGCGGCCCGGTGCGCAACGTGATCATCCGTAACAACGTGATTGACGGGATCGACCGGATGTTCCGCGCGCCGCACATCCCCGGTTTGGACGCGCTGGTGGCGGACGTGCTGATCGCCGGCAACACGATCATCAGTCCGTGCTACTCGCGCAATGGGGATCTTTTCGACGCTGTTTATTTCCGGCGTGATAGGCTCGACAATATAGTCATCGAAGGCAACCGCTTCACGCCGCTCGTGCAAACCCGCAGTCGCACGCTGCAGGAAGCGGCGGACGGTACTCAAGGACGCCGTCGTGCCGGATTATCCACTGGTCATCCGGATGCGCCCTAGGGGGCCGGCCTCACCGTAGGCCGTGGCCAATCGTCCGCCACAGCGGCGCCAGGTGCTCCCGGCGCCGCTTCCGCAGCCCTTCCATGCGGGTCCGGAATTGTGGCGTATCGGGCGCGTAGTAGAACTGCTCGCCGAGCAGGTCGGGGACTTGGAGGCGTAGCCGGCCGTCGGGACTCGCCTCGACCACGCTTTCGCGATCAGCCAGAACCGCATAGACGCGATAGGTCGTCCCGGTCTGCTCGACGGGCACCCAGGCGCCGCACGTTGCCCCGGGCGCCGCGATGGGGTAGGGGCGTACGTCCAGGTCGTATATGTCCGGCCCTCGTCCGGGCATGAGGTGCGGCCCGTAGCCGCCGTACCAGCCCAGCTCTTCCAGGCGGCGCTCGTTCCACAGCACGGCCACACACGCGTCGCCCGCGCGGAACGTATGCGCGATGGCCGGGCCCGTGGCGTCATCCCGGCGGGCGAGCCGGGGAAGGTCGTAGCGCTCAATGAGCGCAGCAACAATCTTGCGCAAAATGCGGGGCGGCAACTCTTCCAGGCGCTGGTGGATGTACACGAGCCGGCTGCCGTTTTCGAGCGGCAGCTCGGAGACCAGCGGATGCACCCTGGCCAGGCCGGTCCCGAAACGAACCCACTCCCAGGAGTTTGCGGAGTCGGCGGATCGGTCCCAGGGGGGCTTGGAGGGGTCCAGTTCCTGGTCGGCCGCCCGGAGATACCAGTAATCCTCCGCGCCGCGATGAAGCGCGGCAAAGGCCGGATGCAGCGCGAAAGCGTCGCCAAGATGACCGAGGCGATCCAGGTAGTCCTTGTAGTTGAACTCTTCGCCCCGGAACCCGGTGCCCTTCACCCCGGGGCGCAGCGGGACCGCCCCGCGGTCGAGGCTCAGCGGGATGTAGGAGTGCGTGATCAGCGTCTTGCCGCCTGCATCGAGCCAGGCCTGAAGGCGTTCGGCATCGATTTGCCGGCTGACCGGCGGGGCATAGAACAGGACGTCCGCCCCGGGCAGGATTTCCGGGAGCTCGAGGGTATCCGTCATTTCGACATCGACATGGGCGGCGGCGAGGGCGTCTTCGAACGAGTCTTCCACCGCCATCGTCCAGACGCCGGCCTGGATATAGTGCACCGACGAGCGCAGCGACACGGTGAAAACGCGCGCGGCGGGCCGCGACGCCTTTTCATGCCGCGCCTGCCACCAGCCGTGGCCCTGGCTCATCATGCCGGCATAACGGTCGTAGTGATAGGCGTTGGCCGGATCGGTCCACGCGGCCCAGCCCGACTCCATCCAGTCGATGTGATAATGACCGATGCCCAGGGCGCCCAGCTCATACGCCGCGAGGTAGCCGACCGCCGGGTCCCAGTAATTCTGCCCGTGACCGCCCTGGCCGATTTCCGTACAGGCCCCCAATTCCTTGCCGCTCAGCCGCGCCGCGCGGTGGTACATGGGCAGGCGCATGTAAGCCGAGCGCATGATGGTCGGGCTGCCAAAGTACTCGATATAGGGAATGCCGGCATCGGCCAGCCGCAGCAGGTAAACATAGTCGGAGCCCCCGCCCACGTCCTCGGGATTCAGGATGTATTCATGAGCGCCGCCGTGCGCCTTGGCCCAGCGGCCGAAACGCTGGGCCTGGCGCAGCCACTCGTACTGCGCCAGGGCCGTGGTCAGCGAATAGTTGCGCCGGTCGGCCTCCGCGCCGTCGGCGGCCGCGGCGGCCGACACGGGCGTGAACTCCGACCACGAGGCGATCCCCACGTCGGCCGGCGTCCACCGCACACCGTGGTTCTGCTCGTAGTAATCGTGAAAGTGAATGACCTCGGCCGGCCGCCCGCCGGGACCGGGAAGGAGCTCGAGCCCCTCATCCTTGCCCGCCAGGTTCTCGCGAAACACCTGCACCGTCCACGTGCCGTAGCCGATTCCCCGGTGCCATGGCCAGTTGTAGTCGGCATTGACGAAATTGTTGATGCCCAGTGTCGCGGCGTAGTCCATCTCGTCCTTGAGCGCGGCCCGCACCAGGGGGTGGCTTGCCACCGTTGAATTCGCCTGCGAAAACGCATCGATCTTTGCGCCGATTGCCGTGCGCGGCCACGCATCAAGAGCCGCCATGTATTGGCCGTTCAGACGCGCCTTCTGCTGCTGGTAGAAGAAGCCTTCCGGCAGGCTGGCGATCACATCGGCCGTTTCGAGGTAACGCGGCAGCCAGACGGAGGAAAAGACGAAATCGATATCCGGAAATCGCGCCCGGATATCCTCGAGGGCCAGCGGCAACTCGCCGGCGCGGACGAGCTGCTTGAGGAACCGGCGCGGTGAGGTGCCGAACGCCAGGGTGTCCCGTTGCGGGAGCGGGGGGAAGACGGCCTCCCGCTTTGACGGATCGTAGCCGGTCATGAACGTCGGCGGGTTCGTCGAGAGCATGGAGTAGACCTGCCCGTCGCCGCAGGTCAGCGCGGCATCCGCCAGGTAGAAGGAGAAGCGGGCTTCGGCCGGGGCCTTGATGCCAAGAATGAGCTCGTTGAGCGGATGCTTGACCGTACCCGGCGGTTCCAGCGGGAACGTGATACGATGCCACGTTCCGGTTGCGAGGGAAGCCGGGTCAATCGGGTGCCCGCTCGAGGGGCCATCGTCGCGCGTCACCACCCAGCGCATCGGCATGTCCGGCAAGGGTTCGGGACAGTACATCGCGTAGCTGAACGACGTAGCGGCGGCGGCGATGTAGGGCGGAATGACCGGATCGAGCGGAAAGTGCCGGGTGGTGTTGAGCGCCAGGGAGGCGTTCCGCGGCGCGGCGTTGGTGTTGACGACCCGGATCTCGACCGCCGGCGAGCGGCCGGCGCGGGCGTCGACCGCCGTCGCCTCAAGCTGCTTCGGAAACAGCCGCGGCTGGACGAGGGCGGCGGCGGTAGCGGTACACAGAACGATCGTATTCAGCATGGCGCCTCCTCTGACGGTACCCCGCGACCGTTAGAATCCTGATCTGCCTTCGGTGCAAGACGGCCGACACAGAGATCGGCTCCCCAAGGCGCGCGACCGGTCACATTACCCACACGCCTATCCTCTCAATCCTGCCATGCACAAGGATAGCGTGCCGTCCCGCCCGTTTCAACGAATCATGATAATCGACCCGTAGGGCGGCGGCATCTCGGGGATGAAGGAGACGTTATAGACCTTCACGTCGGAGATATACCCGTCGTAGGGGTTCCCGTTACGCGACCGGCCGATGCACCAGTAGTAGTAGTATGTTCCGGCGTTGGCGATATAGCCGATACTGTCCGAACTTGTCGTCGAGTCGACCACCTCGCCGTCGAGAAAGAGCTTCCAGTCGTCGCCTTCGCGCGTGACGCCACCCATATGCCATTTGCCGTTGCTGACGGTCGCGGCTGAAACAAGCTCCCCGCCGGTAATGTTCTCATGCCACCAACGGAGATTCCCATTCAGCACATAGAGGCCCGCTCGCCCGCTGTGCGTGGATCCGGCGTTGTTTGAGAACATGTGGAGCTGATTGGCGCTGCTGTCCGATGTTTTAAACCAGACGGCTATCGTGAAGTCGTGGTTACAGGGAACCGTGTCCGTCGCGTACGTTGCAATGCCGTCCGTGTCGGATCTATCGAACCTGTAGGCCCGCTCGTCGCCTTTCCCGGGTCCGGGCCGGTTGATGTACGCCGTGTGGAGGTCATTAGAATCGGCCAGGCCAAACCCCCAGTACGCGCCGTCGGCACCGACCTGCCCCGTGGAATCCTCGATGCCGGTCCACATGCTGCCGCTCCAGGTGAGCTGCGTCTCTTCCAGCGCATAATGCGCCTGCAAACGCGCTTCGAAGGGAATGGCGGCCGGAATGGCGAAGCGGTCATAGACCTGTATATCCGAGATGTACCCGTCGAACGGGAAAAAGGCATCGCGGTCCCGGCCGATCATCCAGTAAATGTCCTGGGCGAAATCGTGTTCGTACCAGCCCGCAATCTCGACGGCGCCGTCAAGATACAGGCACACCAGGTCGTTGGAGCGCCCGACGCCTCCGACGTGCCAGTTGCCGTCATCGACGCGGGTCTTCGAGACCAGCTGGATATTGGTTCCCGCCCCGTGGCCGTGGAACCACTTGAGCTTGCCGTTCTGAACCGTCAGCGAGCTCCGCCCGAGCTGTGTGCTGTTTTTGTAGTTGTTGAAAAGATACCCGGTGGCCGAATTGGAATGATTCGTTGTCTTGAACGAGACGAAGATCGTGAAATCGCTGCCGTCCGCCGGGAGCAGATCGTCCGCGTAGGTCGTGGCGCCGTGTGTCGTGCCGGACGAAAAACGGTACGCCCGGTCGTCGCCGTCCGTTCCCGGCCCCGGCTGGTTGATGAGGGTGTCGTGGAGCGTGTTCGAGTCGGCGGGACTGGCGGTGGGGCCCCAATACGCGCCGTCGAAGCCAACCTGCTCCGAAGCATCCTTGACCCCGGTCCACACGCTGCCGTTCCACGTCAGCCGGGTTTCTTCCAGCTTGTAGTGCGCGACACGGGTTGCCTCGGAAGGAATGGCGTAATGATTATAGACCTTTACATCGGAGATCTCGCCGTCAAAGGGGCTGGAAATATCCGCGCGAACCCCGATGCGCCAGTTGACGGTCTGGGTGATAGCGGCGGAACTTGTGCCCGTGTTGACGACGTTTCCGTCCAGATAAAGATCCCACCGATCGCCCTCGCGCGCGATTCCGGCCACATGCCAGGCTCCGTCATTAACGACCGCAGAGCTGGCGAGTGTAACGCCTCCTTGGTGAAACCACAGCAGCGTGTTGTTGATAACCATGAGGCTCGACCGCCCGGTCTGGCCGTTGTTGCATGAAATCAGGTCATGCTGCTGCGCGGAGGAATTATACGTTGTCTTGAAGGATACCAGCACGGTGAAATCGCCCGTGGCGGGAATCAGGTCTGCTTCATAGGTGTTCACGCCATACGTGTTCTCCCTGTCAAAATGAAAGGCGCGGGCATCGCCGTCGCCCGGACCGGACTGATTGATGACGCCGGCGATGTAGGTTTCCTGTCCTGCCGCCGCCACGTAGGCTGCGTCGCTCTGGTTGCCCGTGGAATCCTCAACGGGCCCGAACGCGCCGCCGCCCTGATCGGTCAGGCCGGTTTCCTCGAACTCATAATGCGCAACAAGGCTTGCCTGCGCCGAGCCCGCCGCCGCGATCACCAGGCATCCCGCGAAAGCCGCCGCCCATTGTTTCAAACCGATGACGTTCATTGCATACCTCCAAACACGAAAATCTGACCCCAATATCCAATAGTATAGTCCTCACCATGACGACCGTCAAGCGCTGCGGCTGAAAATTTCTCGCCTTTTCCATGATCCCTGGATAGGGAATTGTCCGGCAGAAAAGGGGTATGCACGCTATCCATTCGGTCGACGAGAGCGGCGACGCGAGGGGTACGCGATGGAGCCATTCCTGCCACACGAGTTGTCGCCGGCAACGAACCGCAGCATGGCCTGTCATTTCGAGCGAAGCGAAGCGGAGTCGAGAAATCTCCGGGATACGGAGAGCCAGGGAGATATCTCGACTTCGCTCGGGATGACGTCGTTACGATGCTTCATGAACGGGTTGGGCAATCAGTGCACCAGGTGGACAAACTGGTTGGTTGAGGCAACGATGCATCCTCTTTGGTCCTTCCGGGTTTGGTGTGGGGGCCCACTGTATGTGGTGGCGCGAGGCGCATGAGGAATCGTGTAAGCGAGTCGACTAAGACCGAGCAAGCGGGTCGGTTAAGTGTCGGAAACGCGCGGAGCGCAACACTTAACCGCCGCCCTTAACCGGATACGGTCTTAACCGATCGGCTTACACGATAGGATCAAGATTCCCCCTGCCGGAAACACGACATGTTGGGCCCACCCACACTGAACCCGGAAGGGGCTTCTCTCTTTTGGGTTGAACCATACGGTCCAGATATGCCACAACCCGTATGGCGTCCTCACGATGAATACGCATTTGGTCAAACAAGGAGTATGAAGCCGGGATGTCACAGCTAGTCAGCTACATCGCGCCCGGCGCTCCGGCCACGCGCCGCCCGGCACGCGGGGATGAGCCGTTCGTGCGGCCGGAGATCGGGTTTACGCCGGCGTGGTACCGCGACGCGCTGGGCATCGATTTCGGGGTGCGCTGGCATCGGGATGTCGCGTACCGCCGCGAAACGGTCGCGGCCATGCGTGCCGAGCTGCAACGCCGCTTCCCCGGCGAGCCTGTCGGCGGCAGCGAGCGGGATGACGGTCCGCTGGATCTGCTGACCGGCGTGTTCGGGGCCACGGCGGTGGCCCGGATCTTCGGGCTTGAACCTCTCTATGCGGAAGACAACTGGCCCAATGTCGAGCACCGCTATCTGTCCCGCGAGGCCATGGCCGCCCTGCCGCGGCCGGACCTGGGCGCCAACCCGTTTTTCGCGGAACTCATGCGGCAGATCGAGGCAATCGAGGGAATCGAAGAGGGAATCGAGGGATTCGTCAACTGGCAGGGGGTGCTCAACAACGCGCAGCGGCTGCGCGGCCAGGACCTCTTTATCGACATGTTCGAGGCGCCGGAAGCGTGCCAGCACCTGTTCGGGACGATTTGCGACACGATGATCGAGGCTATCCGGCGTGTTCAAGCCCGGCAACGCGAGACGGGTGTGGACTACCGGTTTGCAACGGTCAGCAACTGTACCGTAAACATGGTATCCCCCGGACAGTACCGCGAGTTCCTGCTGCCGTATGACCGCCGCATCGCAAACGCCTTCGACACGCTGGGCATTCACAACTGCGC
>JAFGIZ010000267.1 GCA_016929365.1 Lentisphaerota bacterium | reverse complement strand
AGCCTGCAAACCATCAAGCGCCTCGGCATCTGGCTCGAGGTAACCACCCTGGTTATCCCCGGCATCAACGACGACGCGGCCGAGCTCGGCGACGCCGTCGCCTTCATCGCCGAAAAGCTGGGCGTGGAGACACCGTGGCATATCAGCCGTTTCTTCCCCACGTACAAGCTCGCGGACGTGCCGCCGACCCCGGAGTCGACACTCGAGGAAGCGGCCGAAATCGGGCGTGCGGCCGGTCTCCGTTACGTGTACCTCGGCAACGTATCCAGCGGGGAAGACACGTTTTGTCACCACTGCGGCGCCCGGCTGATCCGGCGTTGCCGGTATCACATCGGCGAAAACCGGATTCAGCCCGGGGGGCGCTGCCCCGAGTGCGGCACGGAGGCGGCGGGCGTCGGCATGTCGGGAGCCTGAGCCGGACAGCCGCGCCGGGCGCGTTCGCGCAACTCAGATCATGATGCAGATTGAGATTATCGGAGCCGAGTCGCTGGGCGTACGGAGCATGTGCTGCTACGTGCAAACGTCCACGCGCCGGGTTCTGATCGATCCCGGCGTGGCGCTCGGCTACCGGCGCGCGGGCCTGCTGCCCCATCCCGTCCAGGTCGCCGCGGGCGAAGCCGTCCGCGCCGCCATTCTGCGGCGCCTCGCGGAGGCTACGGACGTGGTGTTCTCCCACTTTCATGGCGACCACATGCCGCTGGCCGATGCCAACCCCTACCAGCTACCGCTGGACCGCGCGCGGGACCTGTTGCGCACACCGCGGCTCTGGATCAAGAGCGTCAGCGGCGAAACGCCGCACGTCGGAGCCCGCCGCGGGTTGCTCCTGGAAACGGTAGGGCGCCCGGCGCCGCCCTGCGACGGACAGGACTGCGGCGACCTCGCCTTTTCCGGCCCGATGCCCCACGGCCCCGCACACAGGCCGATGGGCACGGTCATGATGACCTGCATCCGGGACGGCGCCGACGTCTTCGTGCACGCGTCCGACATCCAGCTGCTGGCCGATGCGCCGGTGGAGCAAATCATGCGTTGGGAACCCGCCGTCCTGATGGCCAGCGGTCCGGCCCTCTATCGCGAGGTCCCGCCCCCCGAGCTCGAACGGGTTCGCGGCCGCGCTCTCCGCCTGGCGCGACAAGCCCGCCGCGCCTGCGTCATCGATCATCACGTCCTGCGCTGCCGCGAAGGGGCCGACTGGCTGGACGCCCTTCGTGCCGAAAGCGGCGGGACGATCATGTGCGCGGCTGATTTCATGGGCCGGCAGCGCCGTTTCCTGGAAAGCGAACGCGCCGCGCTCTACGCCCGCCGTCCCGTCCCGGACGACTGGCACGCCCGCTACGCGCAGGGCGCCGCGGACGCCGCCGCCTTCTGCCGCGACGCCTGACCGGCGTAACGACGCCAGGCCGCGGGGAATTCAAAACCTGCTTGATGTTCCACGGCGCGAACAGCATCCTAAGCGTTTAACGATGCCTGAGACACCCGGACAAGCCAATGCCCCGCTGACGCTGGCCGACCTGCCGCCCCGCCGTCCCGCCTTGATCATCGAGGTGCACGGCGGGTGGGGCATGCAGCGGCGCCTCCAGGCACTCGGGATCCGGCCCGGGGCCCGCGTCACGAAGGTCAGCACCGGCTTCCGTCCCGGGGCCGTGGTCGTCGGCATCGGCGGCGGACAGGCCGCCCTGGGCCACGGTATCGCCCGCCGGGTCATTGTCGAACCCCTGCCATGAAAAAAATCCTGCTCATGGGCAATCCGAACGTGGGCAAGAGTGCCGTCTTCGCCCGGCTGACCGGCGCGCGCGTCATTTCCTCGAACTATCCGGGCACGACGGTCGCATTCACCCAGGGCATGACCGTCATCGGCAGGGAGAAAGCCGTGCTTATCGACGTGCCCGGCGCTTACGACCTGGAACCGTCATCGCAAGCCGAACGGGTGGCGGTGGACATGCTGCGCGAAGGCGACATTGTCGTCGACGTGATCGATGCCTCGAACCTCGAACGTAACCTGGCCCTGACGCTGCGCCTGCTCGAACAGGATACCCCGGTCGTGGTCGCCTTGAACATGTGGGACGACGCCGCCCACAAGGGGATTACGATCGACGCGGGCAGACTGGAAGCCGCCCTCGGCGTACCGGTCGTCCCGACCGTCGCGATCAGCGGGGAAGGCATCAAGAATCTCGCCTCGCGCATTCCCGAGGCCCGCGCCCCGCGCCATGCCGCCCGATCCGAGAGTGAGCGCTGGGCCGAAATCGGGCGTATCGTCGGCGACGTCCAGTCGCTCTCGCACCGCCACCATACCTTTCTCGAAATGCTGGGCGACGCGTCGGTCAAACCGCCCACCGGCATCCCCATCGCCGTTTTGGTGTTGATCGCCTCTTTCGGGATTGTCAGGACGATCGGGGAGGGACTCATCCGCTTCATCCTGGATCCCCTGTTCGAAGGCCTCTGGAAGCCGCTCATGTTCCGGCTCAGCGCGCTGCTGGAGCCGGGCACACTGGGGCACGGGATCGTGATCGGCAAACTCGTGGACGGCGACATCGACTTCGTCCAGTCCTTCGGCCTGCTGACGACGGGGTTATACGTGCCGCTCGGCATGGTGCTGCCCTACATTCTGTCCTTCTATATCGTGATGGGCGTCCTCGAGGATTTCGGCTACCTCCCGCGCCTGGCGGTCCTGCTCGACAAGTTGATGCACCGCATGGGGCTGCACGGCTGGGCGATTATTCCCTCGCTGCTGGGGCTGGGCTGCAATGTGCCGGGCATCCTGGCGACGCGCATTCTCGAAACCCGGCGGGAACGGTTCATTGCCGCCACCCTTATTTCCATCGGCATCCCCTGCGCGGCGTTGCAGGCCATGATCTGGGGCCTGCTCGGCCGGCACGGGGGGCGTTATGTCCTGCTCGTCTACGCGGTCCTCTTCCTGGTGTGGGCGGCTCTCGGACGGCTGCTCAACGGCGTGTTGCGGGGGCGCAGTCCCGAGCTGATCATGGAAATTCCTCCTTACCGCCTGCCCGCCCTCCGCGCGCTGGCCCAGAAGGTCTGGATGCGCATGACGGCCTTTCTCAAGGAAGCGGTACCCATCGTGCTGCTCGGCGTGCTGGTTGTCAACCTGCTCTATTTTACGGGCCTTTTCGATCGCCTGGCGGCCTGGAGCGCCCCGCTCATGACCCGTGTGCTGGGCTTGCCCGAAGAAGCCGTGGTCGCCATGGCTGTCGGCTTCCTGCGTAAAGACGTCGCCGTCGGTATGCTCGGCGCCATGAATCTGACAGCCGGTCAGATGACGGTGGCGGTCACGGTGCTGGCGATGTTTTTCCCCTGTATCGCCACTTTCGTCGTCCTGTGGAAGGAGCTCGGCTGGGCCGATCTCGGCAAGAGCATCCTGATCATGCTCGCCAGCAGCCTCGTCGCGGGGGCCGTGCTCAACGCGTTCTTAACCTGACCCCTCCTCCGGACACGAGTCCACATCGTCCGGGGGGAAGAGCATGGCCGTTCCGAATTCCATCTGGAATTCCGCGTCCAGCGAGAGGTCCACGTGTTCGGTGGCGCGCCGCAGCGCTTCGGCCCGCTCCCGTTCCTCGGCCGAGAGCAGGGCCAGTTGCGCGCCCAGCGACGCGGCGTTGCCGATAAAATGGATGCGCCCGCAGGGGATCTGCGGCAACAGGCCGATGCGGCGGGCGTTGTTACGGCGGATAAAATTGCCGAAAGCGCCGGCCAGCAGCACGTGTCCCAGGTCCCGCGGCTCCAGCCCGGCGCGCCGCAGCAGGATATTGATGCCCGCCCGGATGGCGCCCGTGGCGAGCTGCAGTTCCCGCACGTCCTTCTGCCAGAGATACACGGCTTCTCCCCCCGCCGCTTCTTCGGCGCGCACCAGTTGAACGTGCGTCTGTCCGTCCCGCGTCACCAGGCGCGACCGCAGGGCCTCCGGCAGATCGGCCCGCGTCTCGTCCGAAGGCAAAATCCGCCCGGTCTGATCGATCATTCCCTGGCGCAGCAGATCGGCCGCCGCGTCGATCAGCGCCGTGCCGCACAATCCCGCCGGGCGCGTGTTCCCGATCACGTTGACCAGTATATCCTCCCGCACCACGACTTTCTCGATCGCGCCGGACGTGGCCCGCATGCCCTGTACAATCCGCGCGCCCTCGAAGGCCGGACCGGCCGCCGTCGAGGTCGCCTGGAACCGCCCGTCGTAGGCCAGGACGATCTCGCCGTTCGTGCCGATATCCACCAGCAGGGTCGGCGCATCGGCCCGGTCCAGGCCGGCGGCAAGCATGCCCGCCACCGTATCGCCGCCGACGAACCCGCCGATCTGCGGAAAAACGAACACTTCGCCCCCGGGATTGACCGCCAGTCCCAGGACCTGGGCCGGGATCGTCAAGGCCCCGTCGAACGTCTGCACAAAAGGCACCTCGCCCAGGGCGGACGGATCCAGTCCGCAGAGGATCTGCTGCATCGTCGAATTGCCCGCAATCACCACCTCGTAGACCTGCCGGGGATCCACGCCGGCCTGTTCGCCCAGGTTCTCAATCAGCGCATTGAGGGCCTTCAGTCCCGCCTGCTGCATCTCGGCCAGCGTCCCGTGATTCTCGCGGATCCGCGAAATGCGCGAAATCACGTCGTCACCGAAGCCGACCTGGGGATTGATCGTCGAGGCAACCGCCCGCTCCTGTCCCGTTGCCAGGTCGAGCAGCGTCCCGACCACCGTCGTCGTGCCGAAATCGACCGCCACCCCGAAGACCGCCTGCGTGGTATCGCCCGCTTCCAGGGCAATGAGCCGCCGGCCCGCCACCACCGCCGT
>JAFGIZ010000266.1 GCA_016929365.1 Lentisphaerota bacterium | reverse complement strand
TACATTGCGCTGGAGGCGGCCAACAACGCGATCCGGCACGGCCGTCCCCATCGGATTGACATCTCTTTTCATGCGGGCCGCCGGACGGGCCGGCTGACCGTCTCGAACGACGGCGAGCCGCTGCCGGCTAACGAGCCAAGGCTCAAGGGCATGGGCCTGCGGATTATGCAGTACCGCGCTGCCATGTGCCGCGGGACGTTCCAGATCCGGAGCGCCGCCGGCGGGGGTGCGGTGATCACGGTGACCTTCGACAACACGGTGTCCCGCGACATGGCCTGAACCCGGTGTCGCGCGTCGGCGCTCAGCGGCTTTCGGAAGCCGGGGGAGTCCGGAAGTCGCACACGAGAGGTAGATGGTCCGAATACCGGACGGCCGGAACGGTAAAGCGGTCCACTTCGATATCCGGCGTGTGCAGGATGTAGTCGAGCTGGCGGCGCGGACGCCAACTGGGAAAGGTGGGTACGGGCCGGCCCCCGGCGTCTTTCAGACCCGCGGCCTTGAGAAACCAGGCCAGCTCCCGGCGGCCGCGGAGCAAATTGAAATCGCCCGCCACGATACGCGGCCGGCGGCTCCGCCGCGTCAACGCGACCAACTCCTCGAGCTGCCGTCGGCGGGTGCGGAATGAAACCGCCAGGTGCACGAGAAACACGTCGAGCGCTTCCAGCTCAAGCTCAATGACCAGGCGCTTGACCCCCTTGTTGAAGTAGTGGAAGCGTTCGTTGTGAATGCGGTCGCGCACGATGAACGCGTTGCCCTGCTTGGCGAACATGGGCACCCAGCGCGCGGCGAAGGAATCGCCGTACTTATGCTGGTAGGAATGGTAATGACCCAGCGTGTGGGCGATATAGCGCGCCTGGCTGCGGCCGTGAAAGCGGTACGAGCCGCCGTCTACCTCCAGCAGGCCCACGATGTCGGCGTCCACGGAGCGGATAAAACCGGTGATGGCCTCGAGCGTGGCGCTCGTGCGCCGCAGGTAACCGCTCAACGGCGTGGTCGGGCGCCGCCCGCCCGTCCCGTAACGGATGTTGTAGAGCAGAAAACGCATGGTCGAGCCCGGATTGTGGCATAACCCCCCGCCCGCGTCACTGCGGTTCCGCGGCGTGCCCGGGATCCGCGATGCGCAGCCTGATCTCGTCCGCATTGGCCTTGAGCTCCGGGGCGTACATCGCCCGGGCGCGCGCCGGCAGGGCGCTGAAGCGCCCGGGGATCTCGGCGCGGAGGCGGTAGGCCAGGCTGTGGGTCCCGCGCGCGAGGCGGCGCACGAAGAAGCAGACCGTCTCGTCTCTCAGCTCCACGTAGGCCGGCAGGCCGCGCCGGCGATAGCCGCTGCGCACGTCGACGGGTTCGAAGCCGGCGGCCTTGTAATCCTCGAGAATGATGTACTCGTAATCGTTCTTGCTTTCAACGGTGAGCTCGACTTCCACGAGGTCGCCGCTCTCCAGCTGCGCCCCGTTGTCGAGCCGTTCGCGCGTATAGGTCTCGACGCGCTGCCGCAACGCCTGCCCCCGGGCGCCCCGCGCCGGAACCGCCGCCTCGGCGCGCGTGAGACGGTAGACCGCGCGCCCGATCTTGATCTCGAGGCCGGCGCGCGTCATGAAATCCTCGAGCGTGAACACGTCCAGGTACGCGTTGAAATAGAGGCGGCCCGCGCCGCGCCGCGCGACCGTGATCTCGTGTTCGCCCGACGGGACGGCGTCCCCTTCGAGCACGAGCCGGTTGTCGAACGCAAACAGATCGGACGGCGCTATCCGGACCGTCTTGAGGGTGCGGCCGTCCATCGCGATGTCCAGCGTCATGTCCGGCCTGGCCTCGCCGCCGGCCCGCAGGGTGTCGGCCATGGCCTCGATACACAGGGCCGTATCCCGCGTGGAGTTCCAGTACGTGGCGTGCTTCCGGTTGTTCAGAAGATACTTGACCAGGCGCGCGGCCGTGTCGCCGCGGGGATCGGTCGCGGCGAGCAGCTTGAGATACGCCGCCTGCGCCTCGTATTCGCTGCCGTACCAGGTCCACCAGGTTCCCTCGTTGCCGAGATTCAGCCAGGCGGTTTCGTTCTCGTCGTCCTCAACGAGGTACTGCCCGATGTTGCGGATCAGCATGTCGCGCTGCCCGCCGTGACCGAGCCGGTGCAGCGCCAGTCCGAAGAGCGCCTTGCCGTACACGGCCAGCGTGTTGCGGTCGCGGTACAGGAAGGCGCGCATGGCCGTGTCCTCGCGGCCGGCGTCGGCCAGCGCCCTGAAGACCAGCGCGTCCAGGTTGTCGGCATGCGTTTTCCAGGGATCGGTTTTGCTTTCCGCGTTGTTCAGGCGGCGCACCTGGTCGGCCTGGTAGGCTTCGAGCCACTGCACGCCGCGCTCGAGCATGCCCGGCACGAGGGCCGCGCCGTGGGCCTCGGCGGCCTGCAGGCCGTGCACCACGGTGGCGGTCATGTGCGGGGTGGCGTGCTCGCCCCAGCCGGAGAACCAGCCCCAGCCGCCGTCGGCAAGCTGCATGGAGAGCAGGCGGTTGACGCCCCGGCGGATCATGGCGTCGAGGGCCGCCTCGTCGAAAACGGGATTCGCGGCATGGCGTTGCCACTGCGCCGCCCGCTCCCGGTCGTCGCCGATCTCCTGCGGGTTGAGATTGGTGCGTTTGTCGCGCACGGCGGCGAGATCCAGGCCCATCCCGGCCAGGACCTGGCGCGCTATGACCGCCGGCAGAAAGCGGTTCAGCGTCTGTTCCGTGCACCCGTGGGGATAGGATGCCAGGTAGGGCAGCGCATCCACGAGCGCGCCGGCGAGGGTCGGGGACCAGCGCAGCTCGAAGCGGGTCCGGTCCACCCGCCGCGCCGCGGGGACCGAGATGGAAAAGGCGGCGGAAGCGGCGTCGGGCGCGATGCTCCCGCAGAACGACACGGTCTTGGGCATGCCGTGGACATGGACGGGGAAGCGCATCTCCATGGCGTCGGATGCGTCGCCGGCGAGCGCCTTCATGCGGACGACGGCCTCGCCCTCACGCACGGCCCGCACGCGCCAGTCGGCGCGGTGCTCGCCCCCGGGGGGCACGACGACGGGCGCCGCCGGTCCGGCGGACGGCATCCGCTCCAGGCATCCGCCGTCAAGCTCGAGGACGGGGGTGACCGTCGCGGCGGTTGCGAGGTAGTTATGAATGTTGGCCGAGAGAACCACCTCGTCCTTTTCCACGCAAAAGCGAGGCGCCTGCAGGCGCAGGATCAGGTTCTTGCGGGTAATCACTTCGGCGGTCCCCTCGCCGCACGCCGTGCCGTGGCCCATGGCCCAGGCGCGCACCTTCCAGGTTGTGAGATTTTCGGGCATGTCAAAATCGGCGGCGACCGTGCCGTCGGCATCGGTCTGCAGCGCGGCCGCCCAGAAGGCCGTGTCGGCAAAGGCCTTCCGCACGACCGGTTCGGCGGCGGCGGGAGCCTCCGCGGCCGGGACGGCCGCACCGAGAACCAACCCGCCCTCCTGTTCGGCGGCTTCGAGCATCGGCGCGGCTGACTTGACGGCGTCGGTTGCGAATCGCCGCACCGCCCCGTTTGACTCCCTGGAGTCGGGATCGGCGCCTTCGTCGAGGATGAGCCGGCCGAAGACGCCGACGGCCTGCATCGCGGCCGCATCGGGAAGGTCCAGGTTGTGAAACCGCCGATCGAGATTGTGCTCGGTCCGCGGATGGTGCCTCCGCCGCCAGCTCCAGAAGAACTGCCGGATATCGGGCACGTTCGCGCCCCCGGCGATGTAGTCGACGGCCTTGTCGTAGACGCTGAGCACAACGGAGCCCACGACGGGATTTCCGGAGAAATCGGTCAGGCGCAGCCGGACGGACGTGCTTTCGCCGGGTTTGCAGGTCTCCGCGGTCGGTTCGACGGCCACGTTGAGCACGCGTTTCTCGGGCGGGACGACGAGCTCGCGCGCTTCGGCATGGAGCCGGCCGTCGGCGACGGTCAGCGCTTCGACGAAAATATTCGGCATGTCCCGCCGGTCGATCTCGAGCGTGTGCACGGCGGACCGGCCGTCGAGCCGGAGCAGGGCGGGTTCGAGGTAAACCCCGTCGGCCGGACGCACGAAAAGGACCACCGTCGCGCCGGGCCGGGCCGTGCGGACCATGAGACGCGCGGTCTCGCCGGGGGCGTAGGCCTTCCTGTCGGGAACGATTTCCAGGTCGTTGAAGCGGAACGATGCGCCGGGGTCGGGCGTCCGGCCGGCAACGCAGAACACGTAGGCCCCCTCGATCGTGTGGGCGTTCGTGTCGGTCAGCGAGTAGGCGAGGCGGTACTGGCCGGGCCGGGCCGCGGTGAGCGCCAGGCCGGCGCGCCCCTGCGCATCGGGGTCGAGCCGCCAGGACTCCACGGCGGTCTCGACGGGTTGGGCCTCCGGGTAGCGGACACGGTACAGGGTCAGCTCGCCGCGTCCCCGTACGGGCCGTCCGTCGAGCGTGCGAGCGGCGACGTCGGCGCGGATCGTGTCGCCTGCATGGTAATAACCGCGGTCCACCCAGACGTGGACCTTGAAGGGGCGGCGTGCCACGAGCACGTCGCCCCGGCCGACGACGGTCCGGCGCGAGCGGTCGGTGACCTCGGCGGTAATCGTGTAGCGATGGTCCGTATCGCCGTGGAACGCGCGGGCCACGGCGGTGTCGATCGGCACCGCGACGGCGCCGTCGGGCCCGATCGGCACATCGATCTCGGCCACGACTTCGGGCGGCGTGCGGCGCGGGGGCAGCCACCAGGGGCGCGGGCGTTCGCAGCCCCAGGCGTCCCAGCCCGGATACCAGGCATAGTCGTAACCGAACCACCAGTAGCCCGGACCGTACAGCCAGTCCCACGGCGCCGGGGGATACCAGGCGGCGTCGTAGGCCGATCGCAGGACCGTGACGCGGACGCGGGCGTCGACAACCGGCTCGCCGAAGTAATAACGCGCGCGCACGGTGGCGGTCACCGTTTCGCCCAGCATGACCGGATGGGCGGGCGCGTCGACGGCCACCTCGAATTCGGGCTTTTTGTATTCCTCCACCCGGAAGGTGCCGCTGCCCCGGTTCGGAATCGTGATGCGATAGACGCCGAGCGGGGCGTCGTCGGGCAGCAGGTAGTTGCCCGCGACGCCGCCGTAGGCGTCCGCGGTGTACGCCGCCTCGTGCACCTTGGTGCCCTGGGGGTCGTCGATGCGCAGCGTGAACGTCTGGCCGGCGAAGTCCGACGTGGCATCCTGGTCGTAACGGGCGTGCCGGACCCAGGCCTTGAAGTGTACGGGCTGATTGGGGCGGTACACCGGCCGGTCGGTGATCGTGAACGCCCGGGCGGCCTCGTATTCGCGCTCGCGCTGGCGGCCGTACCAGACGCCGGAAAACCCGAGGTATGCCAGGCGCGGGCCGCGCCGCGCGACGATCAGCCAGCGGTAATCGTCGTCGAGCGCGTCCGCGTCCACCCGCACCTGGCCGTCCGCGCCGGTCGTGGCGGCGAAGTGCGAGGTGGCAATATTGTAGCGGCGCCCGACCGCCCGGTTCCAGTCGGTCGGGATCTGGCGGAAGCCGAAGCACGCGACGTTGACCCCGTCCAGGGGTTCGCCCGTCACCGCGTCGGCGACGAAAAACCAGGTTTGCCGGTCGAGCGGTTTGCGCGCGATGACCGTATCGTTGAGCCAGACGACAATGGTGACCGTGTTGCCGCCGTCGAGCGCGGCGCGGAGCAGATAGGCGCCGGGTTCGGTGAGCGGCGTCTCCACGGTGATCCGGCGGTCGAAGCGGCGCGGATCGGGGTCGAGCGCCAGGTCCCAGCCGGCGACCTGTTCGCCCCGGTACTGCGTTTCGTTTTCGCGCACGATCCGGTAGCCGATGTTGCCGACCTGGAGCCGCGACCCGTCCAGCCGGCGCGGGTTGCTGTTCAGGTACGCCTTGACGTCGGCCAGGAGGCGGTCGACGTCGAGGCGGTGGGCCTCGAATCGCACGCGGCGGCCGTTGCGGAAACGGTACGCGACCGCGGCGGGCTGTCCCGCCGGACGGGTCAGGACCGGCTCGAAGCTTCCCCAGGGATCGACGATTTGCGCGAGGCGCAGGGCCTTCCAGTTCCGGTTGCCCGGTCCGTGCGCATCGATGCTGCGCCGCCAGAAGGCGGCAGCCGCATCGTACTGGCGGCGGTTTTCGAAAATCTCCGCCAGACGGTTGAGCGCCTGTTCGGCATAGGGATCCGACCCCGCGGCGGCCACGCGTTCGTAAAGAGCGATGAAGTTGAACCCGTCGGGCAGGGCGAAACGCCGGATGCCGGTCGCCAGGCGGGCGATGGTCTCGCCGCGACCGAGCGTATGCACGGCGTAGGGGCCGCTCGTGTCGTCCGCGTCTTCCGTTCCCAACGGCGCGGGGTGCGGACGCCCGTGGTAGGCCATGGTCTGGACGCCGAACTGTTGGTGGAGAAAATCGGCGAAATCTTTCAGGATTTCCGGTTCGCGCGCGGGATCGAGCTGCGCGGCCCGGTGCAGCATCCAGCGCCAGCGCTCGCCGTCCGTCGCGGCGTCCGCGTAGCCCGCCGGAACTGCGTGGAAGACGGGGTTGCCGTCGGCATCCACCGGCGCCCCCGCCGCGCCGCCGTCCCGCTCGTAGCGGTGGCCTTCCTCGTAATCCGGCAGGGTCGAGAGGTCGGCCAGGATCTGCAGCCGCCAGGCCTCGTCGGTGCCGCGATAGCCGAGCAGGAAACTGGCGTAGTCGAGCAGGAACGCGGCCTGTTCGCGCGGCGGGGCGTCGCACAGTGTCCGGGCCCGCTCCATGAGCTGCAGGGCGCGCACGCGATCGCGCTCGAAGCTGTTGACATAAACCCCGCCCCCGCGGTGCGGGCCCCGCCGGAATGCGCCGGCGATGAGGGTGCCGTAATGGGGCAGATTGAAAACCTCGCGGGCCGCGGCGCGCAGCAGGCGCCAGTCCGATGCGTGCGCCGCCACGGCGTCTTCAATTAGCGCGTCGGTTTCCTCGAGGCGGTGCAGGCGGCCCAGGCAGTCCACGGCCTCGCCCAGGTCGAGTCCGGCGCCGGCGCCTGGCGTG
>JAFGIZ010000265.1 GCA_016929365.1 Lentisphaerota bacterium | reverse complement strand
GTTTAAATAGGTGTGGTCGTTATCGGCATCAAATGAGGCGAAGCCTCCGTTTTTCGACTGCATTCCACAAATCCACTCGGCTGCGCGTCGGACCGCGTTGTTAAACGTTTTATCGCCACTCTTGTGCATCGCGTAAGCAACGGCTGCGGTATCGTCTAAATCGGGATAGTGGGAATTTTTGAACTGAAAGGGCCAGCCACCACCCCTGACTTTGGGCCTATTGAAGCTCCAATCCTGGGGCTCTTCCAATAGTTGTCTTTGATTCAGCCAACGAAAGGCTCTTTTGACGGCGGTTTGGCTTTGTTTGTGATCGATCTGCTGCAGCGCGATACAGGCCCATACGGTATCCCACACGGGGGATACACAAGGCTGACAATACGCGCTGTCCTGGCTTACTACCAGCAGATCCTCGATTGCTCGTCGAGCTTGTACACGCAGGGGATGGTGGGCGGGATAGCCGAGTAGATCGAGCGTTTCATATGCATTGACCATGGCAGGAAAGATGGCGCCCAAACCACCTTCCCCATTAAGCCGCTCTATTATCCATGCTTCCGCTTTTTTTAAGGCGCGCCGCCGCAACGCTTCCGGCATCGCCTGGAGCAGGGCCGTGTCAAGCTCGTGAAAAGCGGTTTCCCAGACCAGCGTGAGCCGTGCCGGCGGGGTGCCGCCCGTCCCGAGGGTGCGCCAGGGTACACGCAGCTCCACGGCCGTCCCGCCGTGCGGCCGGGGGGCCGCGGCGGCTTCCAGTTCCGGTGCCGCCGCGGCCGTCCAAGCGCCGCCGTTCCGACGCAGCGCCGTGCGCGGCGCGCCGTTCGTGTCGGCGCCCCACCAGAGAATCCCGAAGGTCCGGCCCGTGTCGCCGCGGCCGTAGACCGCCACGCCGTCGCCGCCGTCCGCCCATGCCTCCGGCGCCGCGGCCGTGTTGCGCGGGGGCGCACCGGGGTGGCGGAGGCCCACGTAGAGCGCCTCGCGGTCGTAACACAGTATCAGTTCGGCCGACAGGTTCGCGAGGCCGCGGTGCGCCGCCAGAAACCGGGACGCCGCGGGGCTGAAACCCTCGTTGACGGCTTGATCGAACAGCGCCACGCGCGAGACCGCGGTCTCGGGCCAGTCCCCGAAAGCGCCGTCGATCGCGATGGAGCGCTCCGCCGGCCGAACCGGCAAGATGCTCTCCGCCCGGTAGAACACCCCCGCGCCCCGCAGCAGGGGGGCGACACAGAGCAGCGCGATCCACGCTCCCGCTAGCCCCGGAAACATGTTTCGCACAGACAAGTCAGGGTTTCCGCGATGATGAACGTATCCGCCGGCGCTGTCCGGCATGTAACCGGCCGGATCAGCGCAACAGGATGACGGAGCCGTTCGGCGGGACGTATTGGTAAATCACCAGCTCCGGCGCGGGGTCGTTATCGAGATCGTATTGATCGTCCGCCCCGTCGCCGTCGCTCGTGGCGTACCCGTTGACGCTGTCGTAGAAATCGCCCGTTTCCGCCAACTGGAACCGGAACATGACGTACGTGTTGCCGTTTTCGTAGGCCGCGTTCAGCGCGTCGGTGAGATCCTGGTTGGTCCAGTACAGGACCATGTTGTCCCGGGTCTCCGGGTCGGCAATGGAGGCCAGGGAGGCAGTTGCCGCGGCTTCGTAATCGCCCGCGACAATGGCTCCCGACGCGCCCTTTTCCACGAACGCGACGTCGAGGTCCACCAGGTTGCCGCCGTTGTTGTTCTGCAGGATCAACGTGGTCCGGAAGACCGCTTCGTCAACCGAGCGGCCCTTGCCCAGGGCGGGAAGCTGAAACGTGGCGGCGACCTTCTGCATATTCTCGTTAAATATATCACCACACGACGTTCCCGCGAAATCGTTGTCGCCGGTCCCGTTCTGCGGGCTGCCGTCCACGATACGCCTGAACTCGGTCAGCGTGCCGGTCGAGACAGGCCGCGGATCCGGATCGACATACTCGTACAGCAGCAGCTCGGGCACGGGATCGCTGTTCTCGAGATAGTACAGGTCTAACTGGCCGTCCCCGTCGGTAACGGCATACCCGTTCACGCCGTCGTAGAAATCCCCCGTTTTGGCGAACTGGAAGCGGAACATCACGTAATCGCTGCCGTGCAGGTAAGCCGCGTTGATCGCATCGGTGAGGGCCTGGCTGGACCAGTTCAGGATCGAATCGGCGGCTGTATCGGGCGTCGCGATCGAGGCCAGTTCGGTCACGGCCGCCGCCTGGTAGTCGTCGGCGGCGATTACGCCGGTGATGCCTTTCTCCGCGAACGCCACGTCGAGATCGACCAGGTTGCCGCCGTTGTTCGCCACGCTGTCCAGGCTTACATGCAACACCGCCTGGTCCACCCGGCGGTCCGAGCCCAGCTCCGGCAGCGCGAAGGTCAGGACGGCATGCATGAAGTTGCCGCTGACGATATCGCCGCAGTAGGACCCGGGGAACACGCCGTCGCCGGTGCCGTTCTGCGGCGCGCCGTCCACGATGCGCTGGAACTCGGTGAACGTGCCGGTCGAGAACGGACGCGGATCGGCCACCAGCGAAATCTGCAGGGTCGGGTCCGGCTGGACCGCATCGCCGTAGTACAGGCGGTAGTAGTCGTTGGCAGCATCGGCATCGCTGACCGCGTAGCCGTTGACGCCGTCGTAGAAATCGCCCGTCAAGGCGAGCTGAAAGCGGATGGCGATATGCGTACTGCCTCGCAGGTAGGCTTCATCGATCGCATCGGCCAGGTCCTGGTTCGACCAGGTCAGGGTTGTGTCGCCGGCCGTCGCGGGGGTCGCGATCTGCGCCAGGGATGCCAGGGCCGCGGTGTGATAGTCGCTCCCGGCAACGGCTGTGGATACCCCCTTGTCGAGGAACGCCACGTCCAGGTCGGGGAGGTTGCCGCCGTTGTTTTGAAGGAGTTTCATGACGCAACTGAACGTCGCGTCGGTCACGCGGTAGCCGGGTTCGCCGCCCTCGGGCAGCGCGAACACGGCGACCGGCCGCTGCAGGTTATTGGCGCTGTTGTCGCCCGCGTAGGGTTCCGCGAATACGCCCTCTCCACTTCCGTCTTGCGGATAACCGTCGGCCGATCGCTGAAAATCGACGAGCGTGGCATTGGTCACGACGGCCTGTCGCGCCATCGAAGCTCAGAGAGTGAGGAGGAAGCCGAAATGACATAGAGCAGATCGACAACTGAAACACT
>JAFGIZ010000264.1 GCA_016929365.1 Lentisphaerota bacterium | reverse complement strand
TCGCCGCGCCCCAACAGCTTTTCCGCGCCGATCGTGTCGAGGATGGTCCGGCTGTCCACGCGCTGGGCCACCTGGAAGGCAATGCGGGCGGGAAAATTCGCCTTGATCGTGCCGGTAATGACGTTCACGGACGGACGCTGCGTCGAGAGGATCATGTGAATGCCGACCGCGCGCGAGAGCTGGGCCAGGCGCGCGATCGCGTTCTCGATGTCCGCCTGGTCCGCGAGCATGAGGTCGGCCAGCTCGTCCACGACGATCACGATATAGGGCAGCCGTTCGGGCGGCGCGTCGGCCGCGGTTTCGCCGGACGGCGCCTCG
Source organism: Lentisphaerota bacterium (assembly GCA_016929365.1). Lineage (GTDB taxonomy): Bacteria > Verrucomicrobiota > Kiritimatiellia > UBA8416 > JAFGIZ01 > JAFGIZ01. The sequence goes on along the minus strand of JAFGIZ010000264.1, from coordinate 2,959 downwards.
GCGCCGAACAGTTCCTCCTGCGTCGCGATTTCGCGCTGGTTGTAGCTTTCGATATTGCGCACCCCGGTCTTGGCGAAGAGCTTGTAACGGTTCTCCATTTCGTTGATGGCCCAGCGCAGGGCGAGCGAGACCTTCTTCGGGTTGGTGACGACCGGGACCATGAGATGGGGCAGGTGGTTGTAGGCGGAGAATTCGACGATCTTGGGGTCCACCAGCAGCAGCCGCAACTCGTCGGGCGTGCGCGCCATGAGCAGGCCCGCGAGGATCGAATTCATACAGACGGTTTTACCCGAGCCCGTCGCGCCGGCGATGAGCAGATGCGGCATATCGGTCAGGTCGGCCACGAGATCCTTGCCGCCGACGTCCTTGCCGAGCACGAGGGGGAGCTTCCAGTCGCCGGATTGCCAGACGGACCCCTCGAGCACTTCGCGCAGGCTCACCAGGTTGGCGTCGGCGTTGGGCACTTCGATGCCCACGACGCCCTTGCCCGGTATCGGCGCCTGGACCCGGACGCTCGTGGCCTTGAGCGACAGGGCCAGGTTGTTGCTGAGCCCGCTGATGCGTTCGACGCGGATGCCCGGCGCGGGCAGGACCTCGTAGCGCGTGACGACCGGGCCGCGCTCGACATGGGTGACTTCGGCCTCGATGCCGAATTCGGCCAGGGTTTCGGCGAGGACGTTTGCCGTGACGGCGGTGTCGGGTTCGGGTCCGCGCCGGGGGGCGGCGGCCGGCTGCACCAGGACGTCGAGGGGGGGCAGGGTATAGGCCGCCTCGCCGCCCTTTCCGGGCGCCGCCGGGCGGGGCGCGGGGCGCTTCGCGGCGGAACGGGCGGGGCGCCCGGGACCGGCGGCGGCGCGGGCGGCGGGTTGGACGGGGGCCCGGCGGGCGGGCGCCGCGGCGGAGTCGCGGTCGGGGGTCCCGCCGGCGGGGGCCGGGGGCGCCTGTTCGCGCGCGCGCCGGCGCTCGAGGGAGCGTTCCAGTTTGCGCCGTTGTTTTTCCAGCCGCCGTTCTTCGCGGTCGAGCTGCTGCCGCCGGTCCTGCCGTTCGTCCGCGTAGTGGCGGACCGTCTCGCGCAGGGATCCCGCGGTTTCGACCGTGCGCGCGTACAGCGTGCGCAGGGCCGGGGCGCCGACCAGCATGACGGCGGCAAAGACCATCAGCACGCCGACCAGGATGCCCGTCCCCACGGGACTGAGGAGCGGGACCAGGACGCCGCCGACGAGGAGACGCCCCAGGACGCCGCCGGGGTCGACGATATTGAGCTTGCGGCAGGCGGCTGTCCAGCCCTCCGGCTGCAGGGCGAAGAGGGCGGTCAGGGCGAGCAGCAGAACCGTGCACCACAGCGCCTTGGCCCCCGCGCGCGCCTCGCTGTGGATGACCAGGATAATGCCGAACACGAGGCACCACAGCGGAACCAGGTACGCGCCCAGGCCGATCGCGGTAAAGCAGGCGAACGACAGCCAGGCCCCGACGAGCCCGATCAGGTTGGCGGGCGGGCTGTTGGGCGGCACGTGCAGCAGGCCGATATCGCGCCAGTCGTAGGAGAACACGCTGAGCGCCGTAAAGAGACAGAGCGCCAGCAGGATCATGCCCCACATGAACCGCAGCCCGAGCTCGGAACTTTGTGTTTTGTCAGCCATGCTGTTTCAACGTTTATCTCCGGCGCAGGGTGACTTTGACGGTGGGCGGTTCGGCCGTTCCCTGCAGATCGACCCCCGCGGGCAGGTGCACCGTAACGGGCAGTTCGTACGTCGCGTTCAAATCCACTTCGGGGATATTCGCATAGACCTGGATCGCGTCGGCGGCCAGGGTTTCCACGATCTCGGCGCGGCCTTTCACGGTGACGGTCACGGCGGGGGGTTCGATGTCCACGCGGTAGGCGCCGCCGGGACGCACCAGCGCCAGGACGGGCACGGCGTCCCAGGTGCGCTCGACGGTGCGCGCGGTAATGTTGACCTGGACCGTGACCCGCGACGGTTCGATACGCGAAACCCAGGTGTCGCCCGGCGGCAGTACCCGGACCTCGCGCGTAAACGATTCAATCCGGCCGCTGACGTCCACCGGTTCGGTATAGACCTCGTCGATCGTCAACCGGCGCATGGGGCCGCGGATCCTGACGGTCTTGGGTTCGTAGCTCAATTCGGCCTTGCCGATGAGCGGCTGGCCCACGGTCTTGGGTTTGACCACGGGGACCTCTTTTTCGGCCTCCCGGTCGAAGGTGAGCATGACGATATTCGGCCGGATGCGCTCGATCCGGGCCCCGCGCACGCCCTCGATATCGCGGCTGCGTATGTGGACGCGCTCGGAACCGGCGGGGTCGGAAGCCTTGCAGCGCACGACGGCGCGGATGTCGGTTTCGTCCAGGCGCGCGAGATCTTCCCGCGACCCGCGGACGGCGACTTCCACGGTGCGCGGGTTCTGGTCGAGAATCGCGATGCCCGGTTCGACTTTGACTTCGACGGGCACGTCGTATCTTTCCTCGAAGCTGGTGGCGCCCCGGATGGCGAAAAACGACAGCGCGGCCAGCAGGAGGGCCAGGAGCTTGAGCCCCCAGTTGTTGGCCAGGGCGCGTCCGAACCGTTGCAGTTTATTGTTCACCGGCCTTCTCCTGTTCCGCTTTGGCGATGCCTTCGGGGGTCAGGTCGAGCTGTTCCCGCGCCCGCCGCCAGGCGCTGACGCCGCGCTGGTCGCGGAGCAGCAGCGCGGCGAGGAAGCGCCGCAACCGTTCCTCGTCCAGGCCGCGGCTGAGCCGTCCGCGGTAGGCGACCGAGATCGTGCCCGTTTCTTCGGAGACGATCACGACGACGGCGTCGGTTTCCTCGCTGAGCCCGACGGCGGCGCGGTGCCGCGTGCCGAGTTTCTTCTGCAGCTCGATCTTCTGGGAGAGCGGGAAGATGCAGCCCGCGGCGACGATGCGGTTGCGGCGGATGATCACGCCGCCGTCGTGGAGCGGCGTGTG
>JAFGIZ010000263.1 GCA_016929365.1 Lentisphaerota bacterium | reverse complement strand
GGTTCCTGATAGAGTGTTTCAGTTGTCGATCTGCTCTATGTCATTTCGGCTTCCTCCTCACTCTCTGAGCTTCGATGGCGCGACATTAAGGCGTGACAACGGCGGGGTGTTTCGCTAAACCATGTCGTTTTGAACAGCCGGAAAAGGATCCTGCCATGACACGCGATGGAATGAACTATGCGCCCGAATCCGCCGCCACCGAGACCGTCGTTGCGCCCGGCGAATTTGTCTTTGCCGCCTCCCACTTCGATCACGGGCACATTTTCGGCCAGGCCAAGGGCCTGGCCGCCGCGGGCGGAACCCTCAAGTACGTCTACGACGCCGATCCCGCCCGCTGCGAACCGTTGCTGAAGGATTTTCCGGACGTCAAGGCGGTGCGTGACTTTCGCGAAATCCTGGACGACGACGCGGTTCGCCTCGTGACGTCCGCCGCCGTGCCCAACGAGCGCTGCGCCATCGGCCTGCAGGTGCTCGACGCGGGCAAGGATTACTTCACCGACAAGTGCCCCTTCACGACCCTTGCGCAGCTCGAATCCGCGCGCGCCCGTGTCGCCCGGACCGGGCGGAAATACATGGTCTGCTATTCCGAGCGCCTGCTGAACGAGGCGGCCTGGTATGCGGGCGAGCTGATCCGCCGGGGCGCCGTCGGGCGCGTGCTGCAGGTGCTGACCCTCGCGCCGCACAACCTGGCGGCCGACACCCGTCCGGACTGGTTCTTCGTCAAGGAACAGTACGGCGGCATCATCACCGACATCGGGTCCCACCAGTTCGAGAAGTTCCTGTCTTACGCCGGCGCCGCGGACGCGGCAATCAACTTCGCACGCGTCGCCAACATGGGCAACCCCGGCCACCCGGAACTCGAGGACTTCGGAGAAGCCTCCCTGACCCTCGACACGGGCGCCTCGGCCTATACCCGCATCGACTGGTTCAACCCCGGGGGGTTGCGCACCTGGGGCGACGGCCGCACCTTCGTCATCGGCACCGAGGGATACCTCGAAACGCGCAACTACATCAATGTCGCCCGCGACGACGGCGGCAACCGCATCTACCTCGTGGACGGCAAGAACGAGGTTGAAATCGAGTGCGACGGCACGGTCGGTTTCCCCTTCTTCGGCCGGCTGATTCTCGACTGCCTGAACCGCACCGAGAACGCCATGACCCAGGCCCATGCCTTCAAGGCCGCCGAACTGGCGCTCAAGGCCCAGGCCCTTGCCGAATCGCAATGCGGAACGGCCGGCACGCGCCCTTCTGCTTGACCCCACGCGGCGCAGGCCGTATCCTCGCTACGTCACGCCGGAACGGATCCGGAACGCAACGTCACGCGCAAGGCAAGGAGTCCTGCATGAACGCCCGTCCTCTCCGCCCCCTCCCGTCCATCCTCCTGATCCTTCCGGCGCTGGCCGCCTGCCCGGCCTTCGCCCAGGGGCCGCTCACGCCCCCGGGTCCGCCCGCGCCCTCCATGAAGACCCTCGAACAGATCGAGCCCCGGACGGCCATCACCTCGCTGCCGTACACGGTCAGCTCGCCCGGCGGCTACTACCTGACCGGCAACCTCACCGGCACCAACGGCATCCGCGTCGAGGCGTCGCACGTCGATATCGATCTGCACGGCTTCACGCTGCGCGGCGCGGGCGGCGGATTCGCGGGATGCGGCGTCGCGACCGACACCATGGGTATGCTTACCGACGTCGCCGTCCGCAACGGCCATGTCTCGGGCTGGCCGCAAAGCGCGGTCGCGTTGAATGCCGGACATTGTCGCGTAACGGGGCTGACCTGCGTCAGCAACGGCATGGGCGGCGTCACCGTCGGCGCGCATTCGCTCGTCAGCGACTGCACGATCCGCTACAGCGGCGCCGACAACGGCATCAGCGCCGGCAACGGCAGCGTGATCCGCCACTGCGCCGCCGCCTACAGCGACAACAGCGGCATCCAGGTGGACCAGGGCTGCCTGGTCCGCGGCTGCACGGTCTACGCCAACCTGCGGGGCGTTTACGCCGGCGACGGCAGTTCGGTAATCGACTGCACCGCGCTCCAGAACAGTGAAGCAGGCATCCAGGTCTCCAACGGGGCGCACGTCGAGCGCTGCACCGCGCGCGGCAACGGCGGCCAGGGCATCGAGACGGACAACGGAAGCTCGGTCCTGAGCTGCACCGTCCGTGAAAACGACGGCGACGGAATCCAGGCGGGCAGCGGCTGCACGATCCGCGGCTGTACCGTCAGCGGCAATGTCAACAACGGTATCCTGGCTTATAACGACTGTGTTATCGCGAACAATACCTGCCGCGGCAACGCGGAAGGCCTGGATAACCGCGGCGGCATCCATGTCTCATATGCCGAACGGACCCGGATCACGGACAACCACGTCTCCGGATCCTACAACGGCATCCGCGTCAGGGGCGAAGACAATATCGTCAGCGGCAACGTCGCCGTCCATAACACGCTCAACCACGATTTCCTGCCCGGCAACCGGCTCGATCTGCTCTTCTCGGAGGTTCCCGATACGATTTCCTGGCCGGCGCGCGTCACGCTGACGGGCACCCTCGCCTGCACCACGCCCGGCGCCAACGGCATCACGATCCTTTCCGACAACGTGACACTCGATCTCGGCGGGCATGCCCTGATCGGCCCGGGCGCCGATAGCGGCGACGGCGTTCACGCCAGCGATACGGTCCGCAACGTAACCGTGCGCAACGGGTACGTCATGCACTGGCGGGGCGAGTCCAAGAAGGGCGTGCTCCTGACCGCCCAGGGCGCGTGCGTGGACGGCGTGCATGCCGTATCGAACGGGTTCGGCATTTTCGTGAATGAAGCCGCAACCGTGACCGACTCCGTCAGCGACGGCAATACGGAATACGGGTTTTACGGCGGAAAACTCTACCGCGGCTGCCGGGCCCTGCGCAACGGCGACGCCGGGTACCGGGCCTCGGCCGCGGTTTTCGCCGACTGCGAAGCCCTGTGGAACACCGGCTGCGGGTTCGAGGCGGACGGCGGCGCCTGCCTGCGCGGCTGCACGGCGAGCTGGAACGACGGGGGCGGTTATACCCTGAGCGAATCGGTTCTGGACGCTTGCGCGGCCGCTTACAACGGAACCAACGGCATCACGGCGGCTCCCGGCAGCGTCGTGCGCGGCTGCAGCAGCTCCTGGAACCGGGGGCACGGGATCGACGCCAACGGGTATTGCCTCGTGGAAAACAATCTCTGCCACCACAACGGCGACGATCCCTACGGGGCCGACGTCTCGGGGGCGGGCATCCGCAGCAGCGGTTACAACCGCATCGACGGCAACATGGTGAGCGCCAACGACTGGGGCATCCGGGTCGACGACGGGGGGCCGCTCGTTATCCGCAACAGCGCGTCCTGGAACCCGCCGGTTCCGGCCGCGGGCAGCAATTACGTGGGCCATGCCGCGT
>JAFGIZ010000262.1 GCA_016929365.1 Lentisphaerota bacterium | reverse complement strand
TCGCCGCCGGTCGGGGAGCGTTCGATATTAAAGGTCTGGGTCACGAGGTCGGCGTGTCCCCGCGTGCTGAAGAAGATACGGCTGACGCCGCCGGTCAGCAGGGGGGTGATCAGCATCGGCTCTCCGCCGTCCGCGAGGGGCGCGAACCAGCAGGCGTGCGGGGGCGAGGCGGCTACGGGAATGGAAGAAATTTCGCCGTTTCCCGAGATGGATGCATCCAGCGCGGTCCAGCCGTCATGGGTCGAATTGGTATAGATGGGTGTGGCAATGCCGCCGAAACCGCCGCTTATTTTCCCGGTAAACGGCCAGGTGTCGAAGTCCTGTTCGCGCCCGGTGCCCAATCCCGCGGTGTTGGTATAGACGAGGGGGTCGGCGGCGCCTGCTTCCGGAAAGCGGGCCGGGGACGTGAATCCTTCGGCAAAGCATTCGTAATAGTAAAACATGCTGCCGGCGGGGCCGGGGGGAACCGTGCCGACGTAGGTATCGCCGGACTCCGGCTCCATCTGTTGTGTGCCGTAGGCGGTGTCGAATTCGTGGCGGAAGCGCACGTAGCAGGTAATATTGCTGATGCCCGGGTCGGGAGCGGCGTCGATGCGGAACGTGACGTACTCGGTCTCGGCGGGCTCGGCCGGGTCGCGCTGGGGGTTGGAGAGGGCGACCGGCGGCGGAGGCAGGGAGACGGCGATATTGTCGAGGCCCAGCCACTCCTGGACCGCGCCGGTATCGTCTGTTTTACGGATGCGCAGGCGCAGCACCGCGTAGATATTAATATCGACGGTATTGGTGGTCCAGGCGGAGCTGAGCGTATTGGTAAACGTGGCGTGGGTAGTCCACTGGGAGTCGTTGGTTGAGGTTTGGATCTCGAAAATCTGCGCGGTCGCTGTTTTGCCCTTGCTGAGCACGGAGACCGTGCCGACGCCGTCGGCCAGAAGGGGGGACCGCACCTCGCTGGGACCCGTTGTGGACCGGTTGAGCCACGCCGCCCGCGGCGCGGAGGCGGGGGCGGGGAAAGCGGCGAAGTCCGTGGGGCCGCCCACGGCGGTGTTCACGGCGGTCCAGCCTTCGTTGGAGGAGGTCACGAACTTCGGGCTGGGGAAGCCGCCGCCGGTGGTGCCGGTAAAGGGCCAGGTGTCGAAGTCCTGGGCATAGGGATCCGCGGCGGCATGGAACGCCCCGAGGGCGATTACGATGCCCAGGCCCGCCGCCGCTCTGTAAAATCCCGTCGTCATGGCATGCATCCCTTTATCAACTCCACTTTAGTATAGGGGAGCGCGCGCATTATGGCGATAGGTTGTTTGTCAAAATCGTGTCAAGATGGTGCAAAAGAAAAGCGCGGCCCGTTGCCGGGCCGCGCTTTTCCGTATTTGCCGTTGCCGTATGGTGGCCGACTACTCGGCGAATTCGGTTTCCAAGCGATAGAAGTATATCGAATTGGAACCCGCCGGGCCATTCTCCCACCACGTGTTGGTGCCCCACATGCGGTCCACGGTATCCACCGACACCCAGCCGTAGTTGGGCGGATTGGTGTTCGTCAGGTCCGTGTTGCGGTACACCCGGATCGGGTCGAGATCGGGGTCGATGTTGACGTCGCCGGTGTACCAGCGGATGTAGTTGGTTCCGCCGGGCGAGCCGATGTCGAGAATCGCAAAGGCATTGGTGCCCTTGGGGTCGGTGCTGGTCAGCCAATGCTTCCAGTTCGGATCGCCGTCCAGGTTGAAGTCATTGGTTGCCCCGGCATCGCTGGGATCGAACCCGTAAGCCACGAGCCACCACAGCGGGACGCCGTTGAAGGCGCGCTGCGGTTCGAAGTCGATCTCGATCGTGTAGTCCTGCTGGATGTCGTTAATCACGATATTGTTCGTGACGGGCAGCGGAGTGCCGTTGACGTCAATGGCGTTGACGACCCAGTAATTGGTCGGGAACACCGTGACGTTGGTCGTGGCGCCCTTGAGAATCAGGAACGAGGCGCCAGGTACCGTGTAGCCCCCGCGGTCCGTATCCACGATGGGGTTGACCGTGAACTTGATGTCGCCCGTAAAGAGCGGCTGGGCGTTGGTCACCACGATATCATCGAAATTCCCGGTACCCTGCAGGCCCAGCGAGGAGAGCTGGGGATCGATGTCGTAGATATTCGCGCAGAAGAACCAGGTTCCGGTAACGAGTCCGTCGACCGGATTATTCACCGCGAGGTCGTTGGAGACCACCTGGCCGTCAATAGCGACCTGGAAGAACTTCAACTGGTTGGCCGCCTGGGTCAGGTAGTCCATCGTGATGGTCAGACGGTTCCAGTCGCCCGTGCCGACGGCGGTGTTATCGCAGACGGTCAGCACATTACTGAAGTCCAACCCGGAGCCCGGGTTCAGCCACTTGCTGTGATACACCACGAGGTTGCCGTTGGTGTTCACGAAAAACGCCGCCTGCATATCGTTGGTCGCGGGCGGCTCCCAGTCGGCGGCGCTCTGTTCCAGCTTGACCATCATGTCGATATAGACGTTGGTCTGCGAGACCTCGTTGAAGACGTTGGAGATCTCGTCGGAGCCGGACTGGAGGTCCATGTACTTGTTGTGGGTGGTGTTCGGCAGGGGGCGTGTGACCGAGCTGCCCTGGAGCAGCCGGTTGTAGCCATACGACTCTCCCACAACCGTGGCCGCATCGCCGGCGCCGGCCGGGCCTTGCCAGCCGTTCTGATCGAGGATGCTGTCGCCGTCCCCGAGACTTTCAAACGATTCCTGGAACGGGATGTCGGAACCCACGGCCAGGACCGCGGATGCCGTGCAGACGAATACGACCGCGACGAGTGGCGCGGTCCAGCGCCGGACGCTGTTGGATGTTGCGAAATGTCTCATTGCAAGTACTCCCAATTTAATAATGGACGCGCCCGCCAGGGGCCCCGCCATCATGCTTATACATTTACCTAACGATTAAAGTATAGGCCATAGTCCGGGCCGGCGTCAACAGGTTGCGCAAACATTTTTCGATGATGCGGCCCCGGCTTGCGCCGTCCCGAATCCGTGACGCTATATGTTGTACTCTGCCATTACGATAGAGCCGGAGCGGGGTACATGGCAAGTGTTTTTTTACATGCCGGCCGACATGGAGGTCGGCCCTCCGGGTGGGGGTGTGGGCGAATTAACTTGCGGGGGACGCCGCGGGCGGGCACACTCAAGGGGTTATGTCGAGGCGAGGTTTCACACTGATTGAGCTGCTGGTGGTGATGGCGATTTTCGCCGTCCTGTTTGCCCTGATGACGCCGGCCTTGACGCGCATGCGCCGGAAGGCGCGGGCGCAGACCTGTGCGTCGAACCTGCGGCAGTTGTACATGGCCAGCCTGGCGTACACGAGCGACGGCTCCGGCAAGTGGCTGCCGCGCACGGGAACGTACCGGGACTGGGACGGAGACCTGTGGATCGGCTGGATCCACTGGTATCCCTACGACGAGGAGGGGCAGGACCGCTATTACTGGACGGGCGACCTGGCGCGCACGAACATTGTCTGGGGCACGATCTGGGATTACGTGGAGCAGTTCGAGGTTTACGTGTGCCCCAGCCACCGCATCGCCAACCCGGAGGCCGTACGCAGCTACGCCATGTACAACCGCCGCGGGCCGGACACGACGTGGGCGCCCTTGACGGCGGACCGGGACCTGGAGCCGGCGCAGACGGTGATGTTCGCCGAGGTCGAGGAATCCCGGCTGGGGTCCGCGAGTTCGGGGTCCACCGACGGCTGCCAGTTTTACGACGTGGACGATATCGAGTTCCGCCATTCGGGCAACACGGCCAACGTGGTATTCTTCGACGGGCACCAGGAGCGGGGCGACCGGGACCGGCTGGCGGTGTACTTCGAGTAGGCCGGGGCCTGGAGGGACGGCTTCCACGCCGTCCGCGGCACGGGGAAAAAGCCGGGTGTGCGTAACGGGACAGGGGCCGCGGAATAGATTTGCTTTCCGGGCGGGGAACAGTGTATGAAACGGAGGCAGGAGGGCATGATGACGAGACGATGGGCATGGCGGGTGACGATGGCGGCGGCCTGCGGGTGCATCCTGGCGCTGGGCTGGGCGCGGACGGCGGCGGCACAGCGGCGGGCGGGTGACGCGGGCGAAGCCCGCCGGGGCGAGCGTGTTTTGAGCCTGGAGAAATTTGAAGCGGTGGGCCGGCGTAACCGGGTCAAGACGCCGGAGTACGAGACGAACATCAACCGGGGTCCGGGCCTGCCGCGCGAGTGGGCGCGGGTGGCGGTGGAATACTCGACTTACCCGGAGTGGGTGGACACGCTCACGTTCCAGTACTGGGTCATGGCATTGCGTGAAGAAGACGGCGAGAACGCCTACAGCCTGTACACGAAGACCGTGCGGTATGTCGATATCCGCCAGGGACGCGAACACATGAGCACGGTCTTTCTGCACCCGACCGCGCTCGAACGGTACGGCGAGGTGGTCGCGGCGGCGGTGGAGGTCAGCCACGAGGGCCGGATGATCGAGAGCGCCTCGGAAGCGGACATTCCGGTGCCGGAGCGCTGGTGGCGCAACGCACAGGTTGTGGAGAACCAGGCGGTCACGGCGC
>JAFGIZ010000261.1 GCA_016929365.1 Lentisphaerota bacterium | reverse complement strand
GTCCAGTCTTGATCCGGCAGCGCGTCCTGCCGGCCGCGCGTGACCGCGCGCACGGTCCCCCCTACGGCGTCGCTGCCGTACAGTACGGACGCCGGGCCGCGCACGATCTCGACGGCGTGCAGGCTCAGGGGATCCACGGTGTTCCAATACGGGTTCGGCCCCTCGCGGAACACGGCGTTGTTGAGCCGCACGCCGTCCACCAGGAACAGGGTCCGCTGGCTCGTAAAGCCGCGGATATACGGCGACCCCTGGCCGTGGGCCGTCTTCTGCACCATGATGCCGGGTTCGTAAGCAAGCGCCTCCGGAACCGTGCGGGCCGAGAGCGCGACCCGCAGCGTTTCCGCGTCCAGCAGGCCGGCGGCATACGGCACATCCTCAACCCGCCGCGCCTCCCGCGTGGGTGTCACCACCAGGGTCGGCAGCGTCATCTCCGTCCCGTTCGTTCCTTCGGCTGCCGCCGTCCGGGACAGCCCCGCCAGCAAGGCGCAGAGACACCCCGCCCCTTTTAGATTGCGCATAACTCCTCCTTCGCGTATGACCTCCCCGGCAACACTGTTAACACGCCCGGCGGCCCCGTTTTGTTAGCCACCGGTTAGCGGCAACGCGCAAGAATAATGCACAGCACGTCGCAACCCATCCGCGTCGGTCTCGTCGGGGCCGGCGCCAATACGCGCGCCCGGCACATCCCCGGGCTGCGGGCCCTCGAAGGCGTCTCGCTCGCGTCCGTGGCCAACCGCACCCGCGCATCGTCGGAGCGCGTCGCCCGCGAATTCGGCATACCGGCCGTCTACGATTCCTGGGAGGAACTCGTCCGGGCGCCGGACAGCGACGCCGTCGTCATCGGCACCTGGCCGTACCTCCACGGCCCGGCAACCCTGGCCGCCCTCGCCGCCGGCAAACACGTCCTCTGCGAAGCGCGCATGGCCATGAACGCCGCGGAAGCCGGGCGCATGCTGGCCGCCGCGCGCGCGCATCCCGAGCGCGTCGCGCAGGTCGTCCCCTCGCCCCTCACCCTGCACGTGGATAATACCGTCATCCGCCTCGTCCGGGACGGCGCGCTCGGCCGCCTCCTGGCCGTCGAGGTGCGCTCCGCGACCGGCGCCTTCCTCGATCCGGAAGCGCCCCTGCACTGGCGCCAGGACGCCGACTTGAGCGGCAACAACATGCTCACGCTCGGCATCTGGTACGAAGCGCTCATGCGCTGGGTCGGCGAGGCTGTCACCGTTTCGGCCCGGGCCAAAACGTTTGTCGCCTCGCGCCGCGACCCGCGCACCGGAACCGACAAGCCCGTACAGCTTCCCGACCACCTGGCCGTGCTGGCCGACCTGGCCTGCGGCGCCCAGGCCGATATGGTCTTCTCCGCCGTCGCGGGCCATGCGGCCGCCAACGAGGCGACGCTGTTCGGGACCGACGCCACGCTGCGCTTCCGGGACGGCGCGCTCTCCCTCGCCCGGCGCGGCGACACGGCCTTCTCCGCCGTGCCCGTTCCGCCCGCAGAAGCCGGCGGATGGCGGGTGGAAGCGGACTTCGTTGCCGCCATCCGCGGCGGCCCGCCGGTCACCCGCACCACCTTCGCCGACGGCGTCCGCTACATGGCGTTTACCGACGCCGTCGCGCGCAGCCTCGCCACCGGCCGCACCGAACCGATACCGGACGCCCTCCATAATACTTGACTCCCCGGGCCCTCTCCGGCAACATCGGTACCGCTTTTCACGCGCTAGGAGAGGTGCCGCTATGTCCAAAATGCACGAGAACCTGAAACACCCGGGGACCGCCGCCCAGTCCATGTACCTGCGCATCGACGACGGCTCCGAGTTCGGCCCCGTGGAGCTCGATACCCTCCGCGCCTGGGCGGAAGAAGGCCGTATCGCGCCCGGCAACGAGCTGTCCGAGGACAAGACAAAGTGGGTTGCCGCCGAGTCCGTTCCCGCCCTCAACATGAGCTGGAACGTCCAGCTCCCCGGCGGCGACTTCTACGGCCCTCTCAACCTGCGCGCGCTCCGCGATCTTGTCCAGGACGGCTCGGTATCCCCGCGGGCCGGCCTGAACAACGCCGTCACCGGCGAGAAGACCTCGGTCGACAGTAAAATCGAAGAGATCTTTTCCGACGGCGTCCCCGCGGCGGTTCAGCGCGCACTCAAGCAGCATGCGGCAGCCGAGGCCCGGCAGCAGCGCCTGTCCGAAGAACGGTCCCAGCGCGAAAAGCGCATGCAGGAGCTCAGCGCACAGGTGCGGACCCTGGAATCTCAGTCCCGCGAGGCCAACGCCGCCCTCGAAAAAGCGCGGGCCGAGTCCAGGGACGCGCAGCAGCGCATCGAAGCGGAACGCCGGCAGAGCTCCGACGAAGCGCGGCAGCTCAAGCAGCAGGTCGCGGACCTCGAGAAACAACGGGACGCCATTGCCGCAAGTCTCAAGCAGGCAGAAAAACAATTGAGCGAGCGCCGGCACGAGACGCCGGCCGAGAAAGTGGACTGGCTCAAGGGCGAAGGGGGACGGGCCAAACCGGTCCCCAAAGAAAAGCTCGACGAGCTGAACGCGCGTATCCGGGACCTCGAGAAGGAGTCCCGCAACAGCGCCGCCAGGCTCAAGGAAGCCGAATCCGAAGTCAAGTCCGCCCGGCAAAAGACGGAGGCCGCCGAACGCGAGGCCGCCGACAAGGAACATGTCCTGCGCAAGCAGATCGAGGGCCTGCAGAAGAAGGCCGAAACCACGTCGCAGCAGCTTGACAACGCCCGCCGCAACCTCGAATCCGAACGCACCCAGCACGCCGAAACCCGCAAGTCCGCCGGCCGGCGCGAAGAGGAGCTCTCCGAACGCCTGCAATCGCTCAAGGACCAGTCCGATCAGCGCGCCGCCGCGCTCGAAAAGGCCCGCTCCGAGCTCGCCGCGCACCAGGAAGCCGTAGCGCGCGACCGCACAGCCCACCAGGCCCGTGAAAAGGAACTGCTCGACAAGATCGACGCACTCACGTCGCAGCACGAGTCGACCGCCGCCGGATTGAAGCGCACGCGCGAAGAACTGGACTCGGTCACACAGGCGCTCGAGACGGAAAGGGAGCACCACGCCGAAACCCGCGAAGGCGCCTCGCGCAAGGAAGCCGAACTGGCCGAACAGGTGGAGTCCCTCCGCGCCGAAGCCGACCGGGTCAAGCAGGAGCTCGACGCCGCCCGCGCGGAACTCGAGACGCAAACCCGCAACGCCCGGGAAGCGCACGAAGCCGCCGCAACCCGCGAAACCGAACTGCGCGAACAGGCCGACGGCCTGCGCAAGGAGCTGGAAGCCGCGCAAACCGAGCTCGGCACGCTGCGCACGCGCCTGGAGGAAGAACAGCAGAACCATACCGCGACACGGCAGGAGGTCTCCCGCAAGGAAACCCGCCTCACCGAACGGATCGCCGCCCTGGAGGAACAGGTCTCCGGCCTCACCGCCCAGCTGCAGGCCGCGCGCGACGAGAGCGCGGCGCGCACGCAGGAGGCGGAAGCCGCGCGCGAACAGCAGGCCGCGGCCGAAACCGAGCTGCGTTCCCGGATCGACGCGCTGGAAGCCCGGGCGCAGACCGCCGAGGACGAACTCGCCTCCGCCCGCGCCGCGCTCGAAGCGGAACAGGCCCGCCTCCGCGAAACGCAAACCGCCCTGGACGCGGAGCAGAAAAGCCGGGCGGAAGCCGAAGCAGGCCTGGCCGGCGAGCGCGAAGCCCTTTCCGACACCCGCCGTTCGCTGGAAAGCGAACAGCAGGCGCATGCCGAAACGCGCCGGACGCTGGAGTCCGAGCGCGAAACCCGCACACAGGCCGAAGAAAGCCTCGCCACCGAACGGGACGCCCACGCCGGAACGCGCCAGGCCCTCGAAAGCGAACAGGAAGGCCACGCCGAAACGCGCCGGACGCTGGAAACCGAACGCCAGGCCCAGATCCGGACGGAGGAAGCTTTGGACGCCGAGCGCGAAGCGCACGCCGCCGCCCGCGAGGCGGCCGCGGGCCGCGAGTCCGAACTGAGCGGAACGATCGACGCCCTCAACGCCCAGGCGGCGGAACGCGCGGCGCAGCTGGAGCAGCTCAATACCGAGCTCGCCGGCGAACGCGAAGCGCACGCGCAGCACGAGCGCGAAGCGGCCGAACGCGAACAAGCCCTTTCCGAACAGGTCGCGGCGCTCCGGCGCGAGGCCGACGACACGCAGACCGCCTTCGATACGGCCCGCGCGGAATGGCAGCAGGCGCGCGACGAAGCGGCCCGCCGCGACGAAGAAAACGCGGCGCGCCGTGAGGCGCTCGAAGCCCGCATCGGCGAACTGGAACAGACCCTGGAAGCGACCCGCGGCGACCTCGAGCAGACACGGACCGCTTTGGCGGAAGCGCAGGAGCACACCGCGGCCCTCACCCGCCAACAGGCCGAGCGCGAAACGGAATTTGCGGGGCGCACGGAAACCCTGCGCCTGGAGGCGGCCGACCGCGAAGCCGAACTCGCGCGCGTGCGCGACGCCCTGACGGCCGAGGAGGCGCGCCACACCGGCACCCGCGAGGCCGCCGCCGCGCGCGAAACGGACCTCGTGCAGCGAATCGAACAGCTGAAGGCCGAAGCCGCCGATACCGCCGCGGCGCTGGAATCCGTGCGCGCCGAACTCGAGGCCTCGCGCCAGCGGGCGCTCCGGGAAGAAGCCCGTGCGGCCGAACGCGAGGGCGCGCTGCAACAACAGGTCGCCGACCTGGAGGAACGCGTCCGGAACACCGACGCAAAGCTGGCCGAAACGCGCGAAGCCCTGTCGCTGGAACAGGCGCGCGGCGAAGAGTTGATGATCCGCATCGCCGACCAGGACAAGGAGCATCAAACCCAGCAGAACCAGCTGCGCGAGATCCTCACCGAGGAAACCGAGCAGATCGAAACGGAGCTGCAACGCGAGCGGGAATTCTTCGACTCCTCGCGGCAGGCCTTCGAGGAGCGCAAGCAGGCCTTCGAACGGCGCATGGCCAAGCTGCGCGATATCGTCGGCGGCGACTGGGAAGAGCAGAAGGCCGCGCTCCAACGCCGGACCGAAGCCCTGGCCCGCGTCGATACGCTGGAGTCCGACCTCGACCGGGAACGCACCCAGCTGCGCGACTTGCGCGAAATCAGCGCCCGGACCGAGGAGGAACAGCGCACCCGGATCGAGGAGCTGGAGGACCGGAATGAAACGCTTCAGACCCGGCTCGAACAGGCCCTCGACGAGATCCGGCAGCAGAAAGCCACGATTGCCGAACTGCAGGAGCGCGGCCAGCGCACCGACAAGGAGCTGCAGCAACGCCTGGACGAGCTCCAGGCCGAGGCGCGCGACCTGACGGCCCGCCTGGGCGAAACCGAGCTGCGCCTGGAGGCCATGACCAAGCTCCGCGACGATGCCGTCGAGGATCTCCACCAGAAGGAAGAAGAGCTCAAGCAACAGACCGCCGCCTTCGAGCAGGCCGCCGAGGATACCCGCAACCGCGAGCAGGAGCTGATCCTGAAGGTGGATGAGCTGCAGGACCGGAACGCCGAGCTCGGCAGCAAGGTCGAACAGCTCGAATGGGAAGCCGGACAGAAGGAGAGCACGCTCCGGGACGAACTGGACGGCGCGCGCACCGAGAAAGCCTATCTCGAGCAGCAGGTCGAGGAGCTCCAGAAAGCCTCCGGGGAAAGCGCCGCGGAGATCGAAGAAGCACGCGGCGAAGTGGAACGCCTCTCCTCGCTATACGAACAGTCCCTGCTCGACCTGGAAAACAAGGACCAGGCGAACGCGGAACAGCTGGCCGCCGTCCGTGCGGAACGGGATACCGCGGCCGCCCGGCTCGCGGAGCTGCAGGCCTCCATAGACGAACAGAGAACGCTCCACGCAGACCTGGAAAAAAGCGCCCAGGACCGCGAACAGGCGTTCAATCAGCGCATCGAACAGCTCAACCGGAACCTGGAAGCGGCCGAGGCCGAAGTCAAGCGCGCCCGCGACGAAGTCCAGCAACAGCGGGCCCAGACGCAGGCCGCCCGCGAAGAAGCGGCCCAGGCCGTCGAGAACGCCCGGCAACGCCTCGAACAGCTCAACGAGGATCACCAGTCCCTGCAGACCGCCATGGAGGAGCGGGGCAACGAACTCGAACAGGCCCAACGCACGGTCAAACAGCGCGAGCAGGAGCTGGCCGAGCTGCAAAAGATCTACGATACCGCGCGCAAGGAGTCCGACCAGCGCGAAGCCGAGCTGGAAAAGACCATCCAGGACATGCAGGAGCGCTACCGTTCCGCAAGCGCCAACGTCGAACAGATCCAGAAGCAGACCGCCTCGGAGCGGACGCGCCTGGAGCAGCGCACCGCCGAACTGGAGCGCCAGCGCAAGGCGTTCCAGGACGAACAGAAGCTGCGCCGGGCCCGCGAGCAGGAACTCTCGAAGCTCAAGGAGGCGGTCGAGGAGGAACGCCGCCGGACCGCCGAGCGGAACGAGCAGATCCAGGCGCTCAAGGCCCGCCAGGAAGAGGAAGACGCCCGTCGCGAAAGCACCGAAGGCGCCATGACCGAGCTGCAGAAGGAGCTGCAGGACGCCCGCGACCGCGCGGATCAGCTTCAGCAGGAGTTCGACCAGCAGCGCGCGGCCTTCGGAGAGCAGGAAAGCGAATCCGAAAGCCGGCGCGCCGCGCTGCAGACGCGGCTGGACGACATCCAGGAAGAACACCGCGGCACCGCCGCCCGGCTGGAGGAAGCGCTCCAGGAGCTGGAACAGCAGAAACTGCAGATCGAGGACGAACGTGCGCGTTTTGCGCGGCGCGAAGAGGAGATGCAGTCGCGCATCGACCAGCTCGAACAGGAACACAAGGAACTCAACACCACCCTGGACCAGTCTTCGCAGGAACAGGAGCAGCAGAAAATCCTGCTCGAGGACGAACGGGACCGCGCGCGGCGGCAGATCGAGGATCTCGAACAGCGCATGGAGCAGGCGCAGCAGGAGCGCAAGGCCATGGCCGTGCGCCTCGAGCAGCAGAAGAAATTTTACGACGAGGAACGCGAGCAGCGGCGGCAGAAGGAGCTCGAACTGCTGCAGCAGCGCAAGGCCCTGCAGGACGCCAACGGCGCGGTGCGCCAGAAGGAACAACTGGTCACCCAGCAGAAAAAACTGCACGAAGACGAAGCGTCGCGCTGGAAGCACAAGGAGCAGATTCTCAACCGCCGCGTCGAGCAGCTCCAGCGCGAGTGGCGTTCGGCCACCAACCGCGTCGAACAGCTGCAGCGCGACCTGATGCAGCAGAAGAAACTGCTGCAGGCGGAACAGACCCGCACGTACAAGGGCCGCCAGGAGACCGCACGGCGCCGCATCATATCCGAACAGACCGCCGAGACCCGGCGCGCGCTCGAACCGCAGGAGGAACCCTCGCGGGAACCCGAGCACCGCGAAGACCCGCTGGCACAGCTCGAGGCCGAGGCCCAGCGCGAGTTGAAGGTCTGGCGCGAGAATCGCCGGGCCGAATCCAATACCGTCGACGCCGACTACGAGGAAACGGACGAGACCGGCGGCGACGACGGGGAAAACAGCGGGGAAGACGGCGGCGAAGCGCCTCCGCCGCGTCCGCCTGCCAGACCGTCATCGGGGGGCGGCGGATCGTCTCCGCCGCGGTCGGGCTTCCGCCCCAAGCCCTGGATGAAAATGAATTGAGCGGATGGACGAACCGCCGAAATCGCTGCAGGACCAGGTTCACACCCGGGTCGAGGAATACGCCCTGGCGCCCCGCGCTCCGCTATACCTGGAACGGCCGGGCGAGCCGCTGCCGGTTCTCGAAGCGTTTCAGGAGTTTCTCGAGCTCGAGCGTCAACGCACCCGCCGGCGCTTCTGGGCCCTCATGGCCGGATTCGCGGCGATCGTCCTCCTGCTGGGCGCCGGCGGCATTGTCGGCGGCTACTGGCTGTTCCACCACGTCGATGACAGCGTGGCGGCGATCCGCGCCGACGTCTCCGCCGGGCAGGAAGCGGCCCGCACCGCGCTGGATACCGTCGCGTCGAAAGCCGCCGCCTTGCGCCGGCAGCTCGACGCCGGCCGCGAAACGCTCGCCGGGCTGCGCGCCCGCCTGGAACAGGGCGAACAAGACCGCGCGGAAGACCTGGACCGGCTCCGGGAGCTGGTCACGGGGCTGGAGGTCCGCAATGACGTCCTCGAAACGGAGCTTGCGGCCCTGAAAACCGCACCCGCCCCCCCTGCCGCCCGTTTCCCCCGGGAACCCGACCTCCTGCCGGACAGGCCCCTGCCCGCGCTGCCCGGCGACACCCTCGCCGCGTCCAACGCCCCGCTCGCCATCCGCCTCCCCATCCCGGGCCGCACTGCAGGCATCCCCTGGCGCCTCCCGCTGCCGGAGTGAGCCGTGACACGGGTCCGCTACCCTACAGCGCCCGCGCGGGAATTCCTGCTGCTCCTGGCGCTGCTTCTGATTCCCGTCTGGGCGTTCCCGTACGTGCCGACCCAGGACGGCCCGATGCACCTGGAGAATGCCTGGTCGATCCTGCACTACCGCGCCCCCGGGGCACAGGTGCTGCGCGACTATTACGCACTGTCCAAGCTGCCGATACCCACCTGGCCGGGCCACCTCATCTATGCAGGCCTCCTGGCTCTGTTTCCCCCTGCGCTCGCAGAGAAAACGCTGCTGAGCGCTTATGTCATCCTGTTCATGGTGTCCTTCCGGTACGCCGTACGGCGTATCCGGCCGGATGCCGTTTTTCTGTGCTTCGCCGCGGCCCCGCTGGTCTATAACTACCCGTTTCATCTCGGGTTCTTCCACTTTTCCTTGAGTCACAGTGTTTTCTTCCTGGCCGTTGCGGCCTGGTGGAGCCGGCGGCGCTGGAACGCGAGGGCTATCCTGGTATTAACGGCGCTCCTGACGCTTCTCTACTTCACACATATCTTTACCCTGGCCGTCACCCTGCTTACCCTGGGCGTCCTGACCTGCTGGTCGGTCCTGCTGGAGTTTCGGTCGTTGCCCCCCTCGACGGCGGGTCCGTCCCCTCGTGTCTTCACGCGCTTGCTGGCTCGTCGACTGGCCCCCCTCATCCTGGCCGCCTTGCCGGCACTGGCGCTTCTGTGCTTCATGCTGTTCTCGCTGCAGCAGGCCGACCCCCTGAACTTTCACCGCTACCATATCTGGTCTCGCCTGCTGCATTTCCGCCCGCTGACCGTTCTGGTCTCGTACAACACGTTGGAGTTGGTACCCGCCGCGGCGGCGCTGGGCTTGTGGGGCGGACTGTTGGCGGCCGTTCTGAGCACACGCCGGCGAACCCGCCGACCGCTGCGCAGCGACGGGTTCCTCTGGGTCCTGCTGATCAGCGGCGTCATCTATATTCTGGCGCCCGACTACTTCATGAGCCGGGCCGGAAAAGTCCTCGATAGGCTCTCGCTGTATATCCTCTTTCTCGTTCTGCTGTATCTCGCCGCGCATCCGCATACGCCACGCCGCCGGCAATGGGCAGCCCTCGGCGGCGTGGCCGTCACGACACTGTTGCTCGGATTCCATCTCCACACCTACGCCCGGTGTATCCCGCTGTTGGACGACTACAACCGCGCCGCCTTCCGGATTCCCCCGGGCCGCACCGTGCTGCCGCTTTCTCTCTCCGATTGCGGGCCGGCAACCGGCCGCGGAGCCCCGCCCTCGCGCCGTACAAAACCGTTTCTCCACGCCCTGGGATACGCCGCCGCGCGGCGTCCCCTCGCGGACCTGGCCAATCATGAAGGCCATATCTATTACTACCCGTTGACCTACCGGACGCACCTTGATCCGTACACGCATATCGGACCGGTGGAGTCGCCCGAAACCGAATCGCTCGATTTTACGGCGTACCCCGCACGCACGGGAGGACAAGTGGATTATGTCCTGCTGTGGGGCTGGAACGAATCGCGGCATACCAACGCGCATATCAGCGCGATAATGCAACAGCTACGGGAACATTATACCCGCGAGTACGTCTCACCGCTCGGCCATGCATGCCTTTATCGCGCCCGGACCGCGGCGGCCGCCGCCCGGCCGTAGGGATTCAGTGCCTTGAACTGACGGTTCTGCAATCGAAAACAAGACAATCGGCTAACGGTATGTGGGTGGCAACGGAGACTCACACACCCACACACGTCTTGCGGCCGAAGGCCGCCTTAGTCCCCGTCAACGGTGTCGTAGAATTCCGCCCGGCCCGTCAGCGGCGGCGCGGCCCGGCCCGTCATCTGGTGCAGGCCCAGGCGGATCGGGCCTGCGGCCTGGCCGGCCGATCCCATGCCGCCTTCCGCCAGTCCCAGGCCCAGCGGCGCCAGGCTGCCCGCGACGGAACGGTCCCGCCATCGACTGAACCCGCCGTCGTCCTGCCGGAACACACCGTTGACCGCGGTGAGAAGGCCGGCGATTTCCGCCAGCTCATATTCGGGAATCGGCCAGGGCAGATACTTGCGCAGGCTGCGCACCAGCGTCACTGCATTGCCGACTTCACAGTTGATGTTGATACGTTCCGTACGCAAGCAACGCATCATGCTGTCATAGATCCGCGGTCCCCGGGGCACCGTGATGCCGATATTGCCGTGGGCAAGGATTATCTTGAACGCCCCGTTGACGTAACCCCAGTCCGTTGCGCCGCTGTCCGCACCCCAGAGTCCGGTCGAGGAAGACTGAATCGAACAGAGAAAGTTCGTCATGACGCCGATCAACGCCCCGCGGTGCGCCTCTTCCAACGACATAAGGGCTCCGGATCGCGAGGCAATCCGTCCCCCCGAGGTGTAGGGATTGCTCCAGTCCAGGCCCTGCAACCAGACCTGAAAACTGTCGGCGGTCTCCAGTTCGGGATACTGTTCCAGCACCGACGGCTGGGCCGGGTACGGATGCGGCGGGTCCGTGCTCACCATACCCGCGGCGGGCACCGACTGCAGCCGGCGGTACGCCGCCTTCGCGAAATTCAGATTGCGCCCGATCTGCGACGCGCTATCGTCCAGCTCGGGCACCCCGTCCCGGAAGAATCCGTCGGAGTCCTGGCGCTCCGCAAAGAAAGACAGGAGCGCGTCTTTCATGTCCGCCGGCATGGACTCCAGGAGATCCGCGCTATCCAGAACGCTGAGCGCTTGTCCGGTAGTTTCCACCGTGGGGAAGAACCTGTTGGTATCCGTCAACGAACTATGCTGGTGGTAAAAGCCCCCCCTGCACGGGTCAAAAAGCGGCGCCAGCCAGGACAGGAACGCGGCGTACTGTCCGTTCAGCGTGTCGAAGATCAGTGGCAGATCCGCAATCTCGGCCGGGCGTCTGCCCTCGTACACAAAGATATCGTCCAGCCACAGTGTCCCTTGCGCAGCTTCCCCGCCCCGAACCCGCAACCGGCCGACGGGTATTCCCGCCAGCGGCAATCCCCATGCCTGGCGCACCCCGTCGCACCAGATGCCGCACGTCCCGGCCTGCCGGTCAAGCACCACGCTCACGCGCCGCCACACCTGGGTCGCCGCTCCCGCCGCCAACAGGTTCGTCTCCACCGGCGCGAGCAGGCGCGGCACCCCCGATCCGGACGCCGTCGTCACGCTGATCAGCGAAGCGGCCCCATCGCCCAACTCCATGACGAACGCGCCCGGATCGGTCATGCGGAAACGCCAGCTGACGGTAAGGCACGCGCCCGTTTGACCCAGAATGACCGCGGCGTCCGGTCCGTCCGCGGCGTTCAGGTCGATCAACTCCAGGCAGCGGTTCGTTCCGTTGTCGAAGCACAGGCGTACCGCCGTGTTCGACGGCGCCTCGGCCTCGAGACACGCGTACGATGTGCTGTCCCCGCCGGAGACAAACCGTTGTTCAAACAAACGGGGCGGCTGCGCCGCTTTCATCCGGAAAAACGCGCTCGGTTCCACCCGGGCCAGCGGCACGGCATGGTAATACCGCAGCGCCGACGCATCCCACTCCCGGCGGCCTATCCCCTCGCTCGTCCAGTGGAGCGCCTTGAGATCCGCCGCCCACTCGACCCAGTAGGTGACGTTCTCGGCCGTACCCTTCGCATAGTGTAAACGCAACTCCGGCCCGTCCTCCGCACCCGGTGCGACGTCCAGGTCATAAAGACACGATTCGGGATTCGTCGGGCACCCGCCGAACGCATACTCGCTGAAATTCACGTGGCCGTCCGTATCCGGATCATCGGCCGTGCCCCTGGCGACGCCGGACGCGGCGCCGAAAACGCGCTCCGCCCACGCCGCGTAGCTTTCCGCCGCAACCGGCGCGGCGCCGGCCAGCGCCAGCACCGCACCCAGGACCAGGCTGCACCGCGCGGCGCCGCGCAGACGCTCCCGCAACACGCGCCACAGAAAGGCCGGATTCCCCGCCAGGTAACGCCGCCATTTTCCGCGCGGGTCCTGGCATAAACGGTAGAGCCATTCCAACCCGCTATGCAGCATCCAGCGCGGGGCGCGCTTCACCTCGCCCGCCAGGTAATCGAACACGGCGCCGCCGGTCATGACCACGGGCACCGCCAGGCGGGACCGGTTTTCCCGGATCCAGCGCTCCTGTACGGGCATGCCCAGGCCGACAATCAGAATATCCGGGGCGGCGCGGTTTATCCGCTCGACCAGGTCCCGGCACGCCGCCGCGTTAAAATCGCGGTCAATAAAGCCGTGCTCGACCCCGGCTATCCGCAGGGCTGGGCAGGTCCGGCGCAGCCGGTCCGCCGCCCGAACGGCCACGCCGGGCCGCGCACCGAAAAAGAACAGGGAGAGACCCCGTTCACTGCAGAAACGCGCCAGGCTCCAGCCGAAGTCGGCCCACGTGTTCCGCGAGGGTAAGCGGTACCCTAACAGGCGCGCACCCAGCCGCACCCCCGCGCCGTCCAGGCGGACGATATCGGCCCCGTTCAGAAAATCCCGGAAGCCGGAATCGCGCCGGGCCGTGTTCACGGCATGCACGTTGCCGGACGCAATTGTGGCCCGCGCCCCCCGCGCTGCATAATCCGCAATCGCGTCCAGCAGCTCCTGGGTGTTCAAAAGGCTTATCTTTACGCCCAGGATGTGGATATCCCGCGTTTTCACACCCCCATTATCGCGCAAAGGCCGCTTCAGGTCACACTCGTTTTGCGAGCAGCCCGCAGTACAGCGCGTTGTAACAGCGGACGGTCTCACGCAACGCAAACATCCGGTGTACGCGTTCCCGGCCCGCTTGCGACATGGCGTCAGCCAAGCGCGCGTCACGCAGAATGTGCCGGACGGCCTCGCCCAGCGCAACCGGATCACCCGGCTCCACCAGAATACCCGTCACACCATCCTCGACCGCCTCGGCGCAACCGTCCACGCGGGACGCTGCCACGGGCAGACCCGCGGCCATCGCTTCCAACACGGCATTCGGCAAACCTTCCCAGAAAGACGGCAACACAAACACGTCGGCCGCGGCCAGCAGGTCCCAGATATCCATCCGCACGCCCAGCAGGATCACCGCGGAATCCAGGCCCGCCGCGTGTACAGCCGCCTCCAGCCGCGCGCGCTCGGGGCCGTCCCCCACCCACACGAAACGGACATCCGGGAACTCGGCGCAGACACCGCGCGCGGCGGCGATGAGCGTCCCGTGCCCCTTCTGCGGATGCAGGCGCGCCACGGTAATCAAGATGCGCCCCGATTCCGGAAGCCCCAGTCTCCGCCTCAGCGTCCGGCGCGCTTCGCCGGACGGGCGGGGCGGTACGGCGTCCATGTCGATGCCCGCATAGATGGTCCTGACTTTCTCCGCGCGCATGCCCTGCGTTTCGATCGAAAAGCGCCGTGTCGCTTCCGACACCGCCGTCATCATATGGACACACCGCGAGTTGGCCACGCAGGCGTCCAGTCTCAGCATCCAACGGGGTGCGGCGCGGCGGGCATTCTGCTGCGACGCCACCCGGACCGGCACCCGCGCCGCCCACCCGACAACGGTACCGATCATGTTGCTGTAATGGGTAAAGGTTTGCAGCACGTCGATCCGGTCCGCCCGCAAACTCCGGTACAGGCGCCACATGCCGCGCAACACGCGCCACACGGCCGCCGGGGGATTCCGCGAACCGGGCCGTTTCATCTCCAGGTCGCGGATCGGCAAGCCCCATTCCCGCCCCATGGCGGCCGCGTAGCCGCCCTTGTCATACATCGTCAGAACCTGCACCCTGTGCCCCAGGCCCTGCAAGCCCCTGCCCAGATCC
>JAFGIZ010000260.1 GCA_016929365.1 Lentisphaerota bacterium | reverse complement strand
CCGTCGCGGGATCGATCATGTCGACAACGTCGCGCGGGGCCTGGTAGAACTCGTGCGGGTCGGGAAACGAGAGCCACATCGCAAAGGGCGTGCCGCCGGGCCGGTCGTCGCGTTCCCAGTCGGCCAGGTACTCGCCGGCCACGTCGCACAGGCGGGCCGTGACGGAGCGGTCGGCGGTCCAGGGCGCCGTGTCGCTGCCCCAGATTTGATGCAGCAGCGGGTTGGCTTTCAGCCACGGGCGCACCTCGGGCAGGTCGCGCTCGATCTCGGGCGGCTGGAAGTCGTTGTGCAGCCCGCAGTACATCCGGTCGAAGATGCGGTCCATGTAGGCCGGGTGTTCGCCCGGGCCGCCCCCGATGCTCGCCGGGGCGTAGGCGTGGTCCTTGCCGACCAGCAGCGTGCGGTAGCCGTGCGCCTTCGCGGCGGAGAAGACGGTCTCGTGGCGGTCCTCCATGAAGGGAGCGTTTCCGGTATAGCCCGAATAGGAGGGATACATGCCGGTAAGCATGGCAATGCGCGAGGGCACGCAAAGCGGGTAGGGGCAGTAGCCGGCCTGGAAGGTGGTCCCGAGGTCGGCAATCCGCCGCAAGGAGGTGGTCTCGATCGCGTTGGGGCCGCCGTTGTAGAGATCGAGGCTTGTCGCCTTCTGCTGGTCGGTCATGACAAAGAGCAGGTTGGGGCGTTTTGTCTTCATCCTCGATGTCCTTGCAAAGGGGCGTGTGCCGGTGCGGCCGAATGCCGTGTCAGAGCGCGCCGCAAAGCAGCAGGGCCTTCTTTTCCATGTAGTGTTTAAAGTTATCCAACGACACGTCGGGTGGAACGGTGTGGTCCACGGTGGGGATAAACCCGCCGTCTTCGATCAGCGGCCGGAGCGACTTGAGGTGCGCGTCGATGGCCGCCGGTCCCTTGGCCAGCTCGCGCTTGTCCACGCCGCCGAAGAGGCGCAGGCTCTTGCCGTATTGTTTCCGTAATGCCAGGGGATCCATACTTTCCGCCGCCCGCTCGATGGGCCAGAACCCGTCCACGCCGGCGTCCAGCAGCAGGGGCAGAAGCGGCTCCGGGTTGCCGTCCGTATCGATCATCACGTAGCGCACGCCGCGGGCCTTGAAAAACGCCGCTAGCCGTTTCATGTGCGGAAAGACGAATTCCCGGTACGTGTCGGGGCTCAGGAGGGGGCCCGACTTCATGGCCATGTCTTCCGCGAGCATCACGTATTCGAAATCCATCGCTTCGAGGATGGGCGTGGCTACCTGGATCGTGAAGTCGGCAATGAACTCCATCATCTCGTGCATCAGGCCCGGCATGTCGTACCAGGCGTAGCACAGCGCCTCGGTGCCCATCCATTTGCGGGCCAGCCAGTAGAACCCGCCGGTGGCGGTATTGCGGCCGAGGATCACCGGGCAGCCGGCGGCTTCCCGTTTCCATTCGGGCAGCAGGGTTTCCCGCCATCCGTCCGGGTAGCGCTGCTCCAGCGCCGGTTCGTAGCGCCGGCGCAGCGCCTTGAAATCGTCCGGGCCGGCGACCGGGAAGGCGAGGTGCTGATCCATGCTGGCGCGCGTGCCGTAACGGCTTGTCCCGGCCTTGAGGGCTTTGCGGGTCACGCCGTCGCGATCGACGAAGATTTCGTAATCCCCGGTGGATTCGAGCACGGTCTCTTCAAACGGGCGGCTCATGCCGAAATCGATCGGCACGTAGAAACGCGGGTCGAGATCGAAATAGGGCTCGCCGTAAAACCAGTTCCACTGCAGGTTCTCGCCGGCAAGCCCCTCCTGTTCCCAGCGTTCGCGGGTCTGTCCCCACACCCCCGCTTCCCAGTTGGGAACGCGATCCGCGTGCCGGTAGGCGAAGGTATTCAGAAAACGCTGTCTGCTGTTCACGAACTGCCTTTCTGTCGGATGGTGAGCGCCGGAAATGCCCACGCTTGTAGCACAATCGCCGGCAGCCATCAATGGCGCGTTTGACCGTTGCCGTCCCCGCGGGGATCAGGCCGGTTCGTAGCGGAACCAACGGAAGCCGGGCGCCCGGTCGATGGCGCATTCCAGCGGGGCGCCGGCCTTCCAGTGTTGGCCGCCGAGCACGTCATGCCAGGCCAGGTTTCTGCCGCCGATGAAATGCAGCGCGACCGTGTGCTGCGCTTCGCGGTTGCGCAGTTCGCGAAACAGCAGCACGTAGCCGCTGCCGGTCTCCGGGTCGTGGCACTGAAACCCCGTCCAGGCTTCGTCGCACGGTTCATCGCCGATCGGGAAGACGTAGGCCCTGGCCATTGCTGCACGGTGTTCCCGCCAGGTCTGCATGATCCGCCGCGTTTCGTCGCGCGCCCGGCCTTCCAGAAGGTGTGTTTCCTGGAAGAACAAGGGCAGGCCGACCACCGCCATGGCGGCGCAATAGGCGTGCGCGTATTCGGCGGCGTTGCTCGCGGCCGGATCGATATGTGCCACGTTTTGCACCGGGATCTCGACCTGGTTAAGGTTCAGGTAGTGCGCCAGATGCCAGGCGTCGCGCAAGACCAGGCGCGGTGTGTAGACCACGTGCCGCACCCGTTTCGAGGCGTAGTCCGGTTTCCGGTTGCTTGTGTGCAGACTGCCGTACTCGCGCCCGTAATAGTAGCCGACGCGCGAACTGTTCTCGGTCACGTCCCAGCTGATTCCCAAGGTGTAGTCCATATGCTTCACGAGGCGCTCGACCTTGTCCATCATACGGTCCAGGTCCTCGCGGGCCGGAAAATCCAGGAAGTCGATTTTCAGACCGCTGAAGCCGCCCTGCTCGACGTTGCGGATCATGTGCTCGAGCGGGGCCTGGGTCCCGGCGATCCAGAGTTGCAGATCCACGCCGGCGTCGGCCGCGGCCCGGCGCACGGTGCTCCAGCCGTCCGGAAAGCGCTCGGGGTGCGGCCGCCAGTCGTCCGGTTTGTAAAAATGTCCGCCGGCCAGCGGCGCCTGCCAGCCGTCATCGATGGCGACGGCGTCAATGGAGAGATCTGCGCAGCTCGCGATTTCCTTGAGCACATCGTCCTGGTTGGCCGCACCCTGCGCCGCGACCCCGGGCGGGCGCGTGCCCCAGGTATTAGAGCGGCTGTAAACCCGGCGTTCGGGATGCGGCAGGAAGCGGGCGCGGTCGAACCGTTTGACCGCCAGTTGCAGCTCTGCCTCGCCGCCCGTGTAGGGCACGCACCAGTTCGCCCAGCAATGCCGAAAGCGGTCATAGGGCAGCCAGGGCTCGCGGGAACCGAAACAGGTTGCCTTCAGGCCCAGGCCGGTCACGCGCAGATCGTCAGGGTGTAATACAAAAGCGCCGGTGTCGATGGCCTGCTGGTTGACGCATTTGGGCGATTCCTTGACCCATACCAGCCCGGCCTCGCCGTTCTGCAGGCTCAGCAGGCTTGCCCAGTCGTAGATTTCGCGCCGCGTTTCGGCGAGCCCGCCGACCCTGCGTTCCCGCCGCATGATCGGGGTATCGTCGTGATTCCGGTGCTGCGCATCGTTGTAGTATCCCATGGCCGTGCGGGTGCAGTCCACCGTGCGGACCGGTACATATTCGCCGTATGACTCCAGCAGGTGCGAGGGCAATTCCTCAACGGTAAAAGGCCGCAGCGCCCGCACCTGCAACTGCGTACGTACGCCGCAGGCCGACGGGTAGGCCTGCACGGTGTAGCGCACCGCCAAGCCCTCGCGCGGGTAGGAAAACTCCGCTGTCGCCGACACGTGCGCTGCAGTCAGGCGAGGTCGATCCATGGCCGAGACGCGCACATCCACCAGTTCGGCGCAGCTTCGCGGCATGATCATTTGCCAGATCCGCCAATCGCAGTCGTCCGGCCGGGGTTCTCGGCGAATCCAGGTATGATGGCCGTGCGCGAGCCGGTACGTGGCCAGCCCGCACGCGGTCAGCGACCATTCACGTCTTAACGTGCCGCACTCTACAATTAATGCGGAACCGTCCCAGCGGATGGTTGTTTCCGACAGCGTGGCTGATTGTCCCCGTCGCATGTGCACAATCACCAGTAGGCATCAATGGCGCGTTTGACCGTGTGAGCCCAGGCGGACAGGTTGCCGGGATCCCCCCCGACGGTGGTGATGTCCTTGAGGTTGATGTCGAGGTTCTGGCCGCGGCAGGCCTCGATCGTGTCGCGCACGCCGCGGGTCACGGCGTCGGCATCGACGGGGCCGGCGACGCAGACCGGGTTCGGCCGCCAGGACATGACGTAATCCTTGCCGATCTGCCGGGCGCACGCGGCGACGTCGGCCCACGGCGCTACGGCGATGCGGCGCAGGTTGGGTATGGCCTTCAGAATGTCGATCTTGCGGGTCAGCGTCTCGCAGCAGCCGTAGGCCGTCAGGCCGAAGTGTTTTGCCACCTCGGCCTGGTAGGCGATCAGGAAGGCGTCGTGCGCCTCCGGCGAAATCTGGTCGAACTCCTGGGCCGCCAGGAAACACCACAGGTCCTTGCGCTGGCGGGGCGCCGGCTGGGGTGCGGGATCCGGCAGTGTGCGCGAGTACGGGGCGGCCTGCACGTACTGGCCGCCGAGATTCCAGTCGCCGGCGTCCTCGGCTTCCCGGTGCTGCTTGAGAATGCCGTCCAGCAACCGGCGGCACAGCGCGTGCAGCAA
The DNA here is from genome assembly GCA_016929365.1 of Lentisphaerota bacterium. Taxonomy (GTDB): domain Bacteria; phylum Verrucomicrobiota; class Kiritimatiellia; order UBA8416; family JAFGIZ01; genus JAFGIZ01. The sequence goes on along the minus strand of JAFGIZ010000260.1, from coordinate 5,595 downwards.
CTCGGGGTTGTCGAGCGTATCCCATAGAATCTGTTCGATCCCGCGCAGCTGGCCCAGCCAGAAGGCGATATCGGCGCCGAACCCGACGAGCGTCGGTGAGCGGTCGACGTTGATCGGCAACACGTCGCCCATGATGTCGTGCAGTTGCCCGGCGCGGCGCGCGGTGGCCGCTTCGTCGACGGCATGGGCCGGTACGGCCATGGCGTCGATATCCTCCGGGCCGTGAATGACCGGCTCGGTGATCCACGAATCGCCGTGGCGGCGCTGTTCGCCGATCTTGCCCCAGATCCGCCGGGAATCAAAAGCGAACTCGGCGCGCAGGTTGAACCAGGGCTCGGTCACGTTGTCGCTGCCGCTCGAACCCACCAGGAGCTGGCGGCGCAGTTGGAATTCCACCCCGCGGAGGAACGCATCTTCGCAGCCCAGCCGCTCCGGCGGAAACAATTCGTGGCCGAAGGCATTGCCGCCCAGAATGACCACGCAGGGCGGCACGTCTTCCAGGGCATGCAGCGCGCGCCAGTGCTCGCGGCGCTCGTCCTGGACGGGGTCGTCCGCCAGGGCGCGGTAGGCGCCGGCCAGCGTGCGCAGCGTATCGATATCGCGTTGAGAGGACATGCGGTCCCGGGGGTATCCGCCCCCGAACCACTATCCGTATCTCATATCGGCATACGCAGGCAAGCCGTAAAGCCCGCCGGCGGCTACTCCCGCCGCAACCGCACGGCCATGAAACGGTCCGGGGCGAGCCGGGGCAGAGCCCGAGGCCGTACGGCGCACCCGCGAGCCGGCGGTGGCGTTTGAGCCTGCCGATCCCGCGGTGCGCTACCGTGTTCGTGAGCTGGTGGAAGGCGCCGGTTTCGGAACGGTTGACAGATCGACGCTGCGGGAGCAGGGTGTGACGTTGCCGTTGCGCCCGGGCCAGGGCTTCCTGCTCGAGGCGGCGGCGAGGTAACGATGATGACAGGCAGTGAGCGAGTGAAGCGCGCCTTGCGGTTCGAAGGACCGGATCGGGTTCCGTTCTGGTGGGTCGGCGACCCGTGCGACATGACGACCGACGTGGCTCGCAGCCCATCCGCGACGTTTACGCCGTTGCCCGACGACGAGCTGCGCCGGCGGGTTCCCGGGTTCCACGGCGAGCTTTTCCAGACGGAGTGGGGCAACATTCGCGGCAAGCTGGCCTCGCGCCTCTCCACGGTCGAAACCGTCCGTTCGGCGTTTCAAAGCTGGGACGAGCTGGCCGCGCTGCGTTTTCCCGATCTGGACGCGCCGGAGCGTTATGAAACGGCCCGCGCGCGGATAGCCCAGGCCGGAAACCGGTACCGTTTTGCCTGGTTCGGCTCGTTCTATTTTGGAACGCTTTACAATATCCGGAAGATGGAAGACCTGCTGCTCGACCTGGGCCTGTACCAGGACGAGCTGATCGCCTTTTGTGAACGGCTGGAGCCCATCTTCTTCGGGAGCCTGGAGCAGTGGAAAGGCGCGGGGGCGGAGGGGATCATGTTCGGGAACGACCTCGGGCTCCAGGACCGCCTCCTGATGAGCCCGCAGACCTGGCGCGCGATCTTCCTGCCCTTTCACCGGCGTTTCTACGAAAAAGCCCACAACCTGGGCCTGGACGTTTTCATGCACAGCTGCGGCTATATCCGCGACATTATTCCCGACCTGGTCGACGCCGGGTTGGATTGCCTTCAGTTCGACCAGATCGGCATTTACGACCTGGACGATCTCGCCCGGACCTTCGGCGGGAAGATCGCCTTCTTCTGCCCGGTCGATATTCAGGCCGTCATGCCCACGGGCGATCGCGCCCGGATCGAGGCGGCGGCGCACGAACTCGTTCAGAAGCTGGGCGCGTTTAACGGCGGATTCCTGGCGAAGGATTACCCGCAGTGGGACGCCGTCGGCGTCCAGCCCGAGTGGGCCGCCTGGATGCGCGGCGCGTTTCGGGCGGCGGGTCAGTCCGCATCCGCGGCGGCCGAAACCGTCCAGTAGGCCGCCTGGCCGGCTTCCAGCGTGACGGGAAAACCCCGGCGCAGCCCGGCGGTGTCCTGCTCGATCGACGCGACCGCGTCGTCCATCGCGGTCAGCCGCACGGCGCCGCTCCCGATGCCGGCCAGGGCCGGGTCGAACAGGACCGCCGTCGTCTTGCGCCGCGCCGCGTGGTTATAGGCGATGAGCCGCCGCGCGGCCGGGTAGTAGTACACGGCGACCTGCGGATCGCCGCTGTTCAAGCGGTCCAGGGCCTCCGTCCTTCCGGCCGCGTAAAAGAGAAGCGGCTTCAACAGGCTGCGGTAGTCGGGCGTGTTGCCCCAGCCCCCGATCAGGACGCTGCGGCCCCGGCCGTAGGCGTTGATAAAGACGCCCGTTCGCGTTTGTTTGAACGCCCGGCCCAGGAAATAGCGGAAACGATAGGCCTCGCCTCCGTCGCCCACGTCCTCGAAGTCCTCGAAGGCCAGGACCGCCGCGCCGTTGGTCACGACCGTTGCCGGGAACCGGATCGTCCATGCCGCGCCCTGGTCGTCGAAACGCCCCTGCAGCTCCGGGGGCAGCGTGTACAGATTGGGCCGGATTTTCGCCAGGGGCATGACGCCCCCCACGGGGTAGTCGTCGGGCCGCCTGTGGCCCTCGGCCCACCGCGTGGGGCTCCACAGCGCTTCGGCGCACGCCTCGTTCGGCGCGCCGGTGTAACGCACGCCCAGCACGTCCGCGAGGGCAAATTCCCCGTCCACCAGCGTGGGCGCGCCGACGGCCAGGAGGCCGCCGCCGTCCCGCACGTAACGCCGGACCGCGGCGACGAGGGTTTCGTCCCGCCAGTACCGCCCGCCGCCCCAGGCCGTGTCCGGCTCGCCGTTGAGAATGACAAGGGCCGTGTTATCGGGAATGCCGGTCTCGATGACCTCGTTGAAACTGAGCCAGCGTATCTTCACCGGCAAGTCGACCAGGTGCCGGTTAAACGCCATCTGGGAAAGGTAGTGGTCGAAAATCCTCCAGGAGCGCATGCGGCCCCACGCCGAGAGGACGACGACATTGAAGTCCTCGTGCGTAAACGCCTCCCGGCCGTGGACGCGGTCGTAGACGGTCTGAAAATCTTCGAAAATACGCCTGGTCTCGTGTGCGAGCGGGGGCAGGTCCGCGGCCTTGGTGCCGACGCCGCCCAGGGTCAACCCGTCCATGCAGTGGAACAGGGCTTCCCGTTTGATCCAGCGCCAGCAGGCCCGGTATTGCACCGCGTACTCCTCGGCCGGGAAATTCGTCCCCGACCACTGGAAGCGCGCGACGCGGCGCACGGTGCCGGGAAAGGCGGTGATGAATCGGATCAACCCCGGCCCCCCGTCCATGGCCATGACCATTTCGTCATAGCCGTTGTATTCCACATCTCCCAGGTAGGGCTCGATGCCCACGAAGTTGTCGCCGAAGAAGAGGCGCACGCGCTTGCCGTGCGCGTGCACGAGGTTGTTGCGTTGCCGCACAAACAGGCCCACGTCGTTGCGGACGAGGTCCACCCACTGCATCAGGCCCTCCGGCGGCACGTACCCGTTTTCGCCGAAGCCGGTATCGATGATCCAGCGGGGGTCGAACGGACGCCCGTACAGCGTCTCGAAGCGCGCCAGGCGGTCGGGGTGCATCGTCTGCCAGTACGACTGGCGGGCCATGTGCGACAGCGCGCCCGGGCTGTTGTCGTCCGGATCGCGTACCTTGCCCAGGCGGTCATAGATTTCGGACGTCGGGCGGATCACGGCGACGTCGGGATGCGCCTCCAGGTCCCGCTTCAGCCGGGCGAGCTGGCGTTCGCGGACCGAGGCCACGGTCGCGTCCGCGATGGCCGCCCGCGGGTTGTCGAGATCGAACCGGAAATGGTAGGGGACCCCGCGGTCGTTGGCCAGGAAGATGGCGCGGTACTGCCGGCCGGGTTCGCCGCCCGTGAGGGTGAGAGTCGCCTCGGCCCGGTCCGCCGTATAGGCGCCGGGATCCAGGAAATCGGGCCGCCCGCGTTCCTCGACGTAGAACGTGATTGCGGGATCGGTCCCCCGCGGCAGGCGGAAGCGTTTGGGATAGTACCGCTCCAGCAGGTCGAACCGCAGCGCCGCTTCGCCCCGTTCCTTCCACTCCGTGCGCAGGTAGACATAGAACCACTCCGCTTCGCCCCGGGCGTATCCCGTCTGGTGGGTCAGGTTGACCAGGTGGATCTTGTTCAGCCAATCCGGCGCCGGCGTCCCGGGATCCCAGCCCCAGCAATGGTTCACGCCCACGTCCTGCATGAACGGCAGGGCCCGTTCCTCCGGTACATGGTTCTCGCTCCTGGGATTGCACCAGTGCAGCAGGGTCCGGATGGCCCGGTCGGCCGGAAAGGCATGCTTCGCGTCGGCCGGCAGCTTCGCGGCCGGCGCCTGATCCGCATCGGGCAGCGCCGCGGCGTCCCGCAGACGGTACGGCTCGGCCGCGGCCGCGCTGACGAGCACGAGCCAGCCGAGGCACAGGGCATTTCTTAAACCGTGCATGTCTCAACCTTCCTGTGGGGCGCGCTGCCGGCGGACAGCCGCTGTCGTCTCTTTGCGATGCTGCGTTTAGTGCCTTATTCCCGCGTTGCTGCCTCGAAAAACAAGAAGATTGTGAGGCAACGATGCGCGTGTGTCCAGCGAAGAGGTCAGAAGTCAGAGATCAGCGGTCAGAAGGGCTCGACGCTGACTCCTGACCTCTTGCGTTGGGGGCGGCGGGCGCGAATTCGACCTGGTCTACCACGACCCGCGGCCGGGCGGCGGTCCGGGTCGTAAGCTGCAGCCGGATCTGAACGTGCGTGGCCTCCGCCGGCGCGGTATAGGGCAGACCCTCGATCTCCGCCTGGCGGACCCGCGGGTTGACCACCCGCCGCCAGTCCGGCTGATCCACGTTGGCGCTGAAGGCCCAGGTGTGGCTCCAGCTCCCGTCGGCATGGCGCCAGAACAGCCAGACGGCGAAGGCCGCGTAGCCGGGCGGACCGTCGCGGCGTTCAGGCACGAGACCGGTCGCGCGGTAGGCGAAGCCGAGGTTGTAATCCCGGCCGCCGTTGACCGGGACCGTCTGTCCGACCAGGACAAAACCGCCGCCCTGCCCGTCGTTGAGGCGCGCGTAGTACTCGGCGGCCGAATCAGAACCGTCACCGGCGGCCGGCAGCGTGACGGGGCGCCGCTGCTCCAGCCGCAGCGCCCGGCGCCCCGCAAACACGGGAGAGGTGACACACTCCGCCGCCGCCCCGTTGACGCGGCGTGTTACGGCCCAGTTGTTTCTGTTCGCGTCGTCCTCGCGCAGCGCGTCTTCGAAACCCGCGTTCCGGGTCAGGTTTCCGGGGAGTCCGAACACGACCGGACCCCACTGATGCGGCTCGAGCGTCGCCTCGGTGGTCAGGTCGGAAATGTGGGTTGTCGTCCGATTGTAATAGTACAGGCGCTGATCGCGGTCACGCCCGGTCGCGTCGCCGTAGATCACGCCCGCGTCGCCCCGAAGCGCGCGCGGCACGCCGGCGAGGCCCAGGTCGGCCAGGGGTACGGCCGCGGTCAGGAAGTAGCCCTCCCTGTCGCGGCGCACGCGCGGCTTTGCGCGGGGCAGGCGCTGTACGTCGTCAAT
>JAFGIZ010000259.1 GCA_016929365.1 Lentisphaerota bacterium | reverse complement strand
GTCCTTGGCCTGTGTCAGAACCTCGGTGCGGTTGTCCACGAAGAGGATAGTCTGCCGGCCGGGCGCCTTGCCGGGCGAGGTCGGCGCGGGCGCGGCGGCGCGGGGCAGGAAGATAAAGAACGTGGACCCGGCGCCGGGGCGGCTGCGCACGGTGATCCACCCCTTGAACTCCTGGATCATGCGGCGTGCCACGCTGAGTCCGAGGCCGAAGGCGAACCCGTCCTGGCGCGTGGTGAATCCCGGATCGAAAATATGGGCCAGGGTTTCGCGGGTCATGCCGGCACCGGTATCGCGCACCGAGAGAATCACGTAGTTGCCGGGTCCGGCCTGGGGGTTGACGCGCGCGCTGACGCGCCGGATACGGCGGTGCGTGCATTCGATGAAGACCGTGCCTCCTTCGGGCATGGCATCGGCGGCGTTCAGGAGCAGCCCGACCAGGATTTCCAGAAGTTGCTCGGAGTCGGCCCGCACGTAGGGCATGTGCTCGAGCTCGGTGACGTGGATCTCCACGTGTTTCTCCTTGAGCCGGCGATCCGCGAGATCCACCGCGTCCTGGATTACCGTGCGCAGGGGGACGGGCTGGATGTGCACGGGGGCGCCGGGGCGGCCGGCGGCCGCGGCGGTCATGAGGCGGCGGGTGAGTTCTTCGGCCCGGCGCGTGACTTCGAGGATGCGCTGCGCTTCCGTATAGGCGCGGGTTTCAGGGATAACGCTGTCGGAGATGGCCGACGCACTGCCGCTGATGATACGCACGATGCGGTTGAAGCTGTTGGCCACGCCGCCGGCCAGCGCGCCGACGGCCCGCCAACGCTCGCTTTCCTGAACGGCTTCCTCGGACTGTTTGCGCGCGGTGATATCCCGGCCCACGCCCTGGTATTCCACCGTCTGCCGGTCGTCCTCGAAGATGATCCGGTTGATCCATTGCTGCCAGCGGATGCTGCCGTCGGGCGCAATGATGCGGTGCTCGATGGTCGCGACGGGGGTATCGCGGTCCAGGGAGGCGATCACGGCGCGGACCCGGTCCTGGTCCTCTTCGGGCACCATGGGCATGAATTTGCGCCCGATGAGTTCCTTGCGGGTTTTGCCGAAATAGTCGCAATAGGCGTCATTTACAAAGGTAAGAGTGCCGTCGGCCTTGAAGCGGCAGATCAGTTCGGTCTGGTCCTCGACGATGCCGCGGTACCGGCGTTCGCTTTCGAGGATCATGTCCTGGCGGCGCTTCATATCGCGAAACAGCAGGTTGTACGGTTGCCGCAGACCGACCTCCACGATGGCCTTGTAGACGAGATAGAAAGAGATGATCTTGAAAAAATGCCCCGCCAGATTGGATATCCCGTACCCGTCGACATGGGCCACGAGACTGATTTCGGCCACGATGGACATGAGCACGGCATAGAAGAGCAGTGTGTACACGGCATCGTCCAGCCGGTCGCGCACGCGATGCAGATTGAAGGCGGCGGCGAGAAAAACAAGGCAGACGCCGGCCTCGGCGAGGCGGCGGGTGGTATTGGCGCCCTGTGCGTGCAACGCCAGCGGCAGGACGTGGCCGCGCAGGGTAAACAGGGCCAGCAGCACGAAAACAGCGGTGTAGGATCCGATCAGCAGACGGGTGCGCACGCGGCGTCCGATAAAGGCGGGGGCCATGACCAGAGACATGCTTTCCACGGCGCGCGCCGCCACCCAGAATTGCGCCGAGGCGTCCGCGGTGCAACCGGGCAGGAGATTCATGCCCTGGAGGCCGAGGACATGCATCAGGTCCAGGAGGGCCACGAAAAGGTACGCAATCCCTACGAATACCACGAAGCTGTCTTCCATGATCCGGCGGGCATTCCAGGCCATCAGAAAGATACAGCAGGCGAGGACGATGCCAAGCAGCTCGGCCAGCGCATGGAAGAGGCAGTAGTTGACGACGCTGAGCAAAGCGAGGGACGCGAAGACGATCAGGCCGGCGATACCGTGCGCGAGCTTCTGCGATCCGCGCGGCTCTGTATCCGTGTTCGTCATGATTCCAGTCGGCTCCGCTCAGCGGTGTCCGCCGAGGCGCTAGGTTGCCGTACGGCCGGCGAGGAGCTGCATAAACTCGCTTCGTGTGGCGAGATCGTCGTGAAAACTGCCGAGTACGGAAGACGTGGTCATGATGGAATTTTGTTTTTCAACCCCGCGCATCATCATGCACAGGTGGCGGCACTCTGCGACGACCCCGACGCCTTCGGCATCGATCGCGTCGCGGATCGCTCGGGCAATCTGGGCGGTGAGGCGTTCCTGGATCTGGAGCTGGCGGGCAAAGCATTCGACGATGCGCGCCATCTTGCTGACCCCCAGGACCCGGGAGCGGGCGATATAGCCGATGTGACAGCGGCCGTAGAACGGGAGCATATGGTGTTCGCAGAGACTGTAGACCTCGATATCGCGGATAATGATCATGTTGTTGGCATGGGAAGAGAAGACGGCGCTGTTGATGACGGCCTTGGGGTCGGATCGATAGCCGCTGGTGAGAAAACGGAGTGACTGGGCGACGCGCTCCGGGGTGCGGCGCAGACCTTCGCGTTCGGGGTTTTCTCCCAGTTCGACCAGGAGTTCGCGAATCAGGGATGCGATTTTATCTTCAGCCATAACGCCCTCTTTGCGGGGTCATCCTGACACAGTGTGCTTAGGGGGGCAAGGTAAATGAGGGGGCACGAGGGTACGTGGTTGGCGCTTGACACGCGCGCCGGCGGCGCTAGGCTGAATTCAGGTGTGGATTATGAGAAACCGCATGCGGATTGGGCCGGGGGTGGGTGCCGTTTGTGCCGCCTGGGTATTATGGGCGGGGGTTCCGTGTCCGGCGCGGGCCGGGGGGGCGGCATGGGATACGCGTTTTGCTCCGGCCGCCTTGACGGGCCACCTTCTACTGCCTCACAATTCCGAGGTCTGGGCCGCGGCCGCGGCAGGGAACGATCTCTATATCGGCGGGGATTTCACGAACGTGGCCGGTGTTGCCGCGAGCTGCATTGCGCATTGGAACGGCTCGGTGTGGTCGGCCCTGGGCCAAGGTGTCAACGGGCCGGTCTACGACATTCTGATCGACGGCAGCAACGTCTATGCCTGTGGGCTGTTTGATGCGGCGGGCGGCGGCGCCGCGAACGCCGTTGCGCGCTGGGACGGGACGGCCTGGTGGGCACTGGGAACCGGATTGGCTTCGGGAACCCCGCAGGATCCGCAGCCGCGGTGCCTGGTCCGGTGGCAGGGCGACCTTCTGGTCTGCGGCCCGTACGTTCAGTCCGCGGGCGGGGTGGAGGTGGCGAGTATTGCGCGGTGGGATGGATCGGCCTGGTCGACGCTGGCGCCGAATTGCCTGGGCGTGAACGGGACGGCGCAGACGATGGCGGTGTGCGGAGGCGATCTCTACGTGGGCGGCCAGTTCGAGGAAGCCTGGACCACGGCGACCGGCTGGCCGGCCGTGCGCGTGAACCATCTGGCCCGCTGGGACGGGACCGCGTGGCACGCGCTGGCGCAGGGCGGCGTGACGGGTCTTAATAATTACGTTTACTGCCTTGAAACAGACGGAACGGCGATCTATGCGGCGGGGGACTTCACGGCGGCGGGGGACGTGAGCGCCAACCGGGTTGCCTCTTGGAACGGGACGGGGTGGACGTCCCTGGGCGACGGGTTGGACGATGAGATTTTGGCGCTGGAATTCAGCGGCGGCACGCTGTATGCGGGCGGCAAGTTTCTGCATTCCGGGACGAATACGGTCTGTCAACTGGGTCGGTGGGACGGGTCGGCCTGGCGCGGCTGCGGCGGGCGCGATTTCTTAGAAGAGGGTCTGGTGAAAGCGCTGGCGGCCTACCGGGGCCGTCTCTGCGTGGGCAACGTGGAAACGGCGCGGGATCAGCCGCTGAGCCGGATCGCACTGTACCGCGGCGGCCGCTGGGATTCACCGGGCGGGGCCAACGATACCGTTTATGCGGCCGTCTGGTGTGACGGCAAGCTGTATTACGGCGGGGCGTTTACGGAGATCGGGGGGACGTCGGTAAACCATATTGCCTGCTGGGACGGCAGCAGGTGGGCGGCGCTGGGCGCGGGGGTGGACGGGACGGTTTACGCGCTTGAGCCCGGTGCGGACGGCTTGTATGTCGGCGGTGCATTTACGACGGCGGGGGGGGCCGGGGCGAACCGGATTGCGAGGTGGGACGGCGTGGCGTGGTCGGCGTGCGGAAGCGGCCTGAACGGCACGGTATACGCCGTGTCGGCCGGGGAGCGGTGGATTTACGCGGGCGGCGCGTTTACGACCGCGGGGGGCAATGCGGCGCCGTGCATCGGGCGTTGGAACGGTTCATTCTGGGCGTCTTTGAGCAGCGGGATGGCGGGACAGGCGCCCGAGGTGCGGGCCTTGTGCCTGGTGCCGCCCTATCTGTATGCGGGCGGGTATTTCGAGAGCGCGGGGGGCCAGGCGGCCACCAATATGGCGCGTTTCAATCTCGGTTTTTCGTTCTGGGAGGGATTGGGCGGCGGCGGCCCGAACGGGCGGGTGTACAGCCTGGCGGCGCGTAGCGGTGGAGCGGGCACGTGGATCTATGCCGCCGGGGCGTTCACCAAGGTGGGCGCCCAGGACGCGAATCGCATTGCCGCGTGGGCCGGCGGGGTGTGGAACATACTGGGCGCCGGGGCGACCAACGGCGCGGATTTCATGGTTTACGCCTTGTGCAACGCGGATCGTGATCTGATCGCGGGCGGGATTTTCCAGTCAGCGGGCGGGCGGCCGGCGTCGCGTATCGCCGCCTGGGACGGGGCGCGCTGGCGGGCGTTGGCCGACGGCCGGTGCGCCGGGCTGAACGGCCCGGTACGGGCGCTGGCGGCGGCGGACCGCTGTATCTTTGCGGGCGGAGATTTTACGGCGGCGGGTCCGGTCTCGAACCGGACCGCCCGGTTTACGCGTCCTGAATACGCGCCGCTGACCGGCGGTTGTGATGCAGAGGTGCTGACGGTCGCGACCCGTGGCCGCCAGGTGTACGTGGGCGGGGACTGGGGAATCGCGCCCGCCGCGCCGCGGGCGCCGCTGGCCTGCTGGAACGGTGAGCGTTGGCGGGCGCTGGGTACGCATCCCTACGGGAGCGTGACCACGGCACATGTGAATGCGCTCATGACGCTGGGGGAGGACCTTTACGCATCCGGCCATTGGTCCAAGCCGCTCTGGAAATGGAGCCGCGGGTTCTGGTCGCCGATAGGACACGATGTGACCGGCCCGGTTTACGCCCTGGCCGCGCAGGGCCGCGACGTGGTGATCGGGGGCGATTTTGCGGTCGGGTACGACCACAGTTTTGCGGGATATGCGCTGGGCAACGTGGGCATCTGGGACGGGGCGACGTGGCACCCGTTGGGCGGGAACGCGTCGAACGGCGTAAACGGCACTGTCTGGTCGCTGTTGAACCTGGGAACGAACCTTTATGCGGGCGGGGCGTTCACCAAGGCGTACCCGGAGAGCGGGCCGGCGGTTTCGGCTCAGCGGGTCGCGCGGTGGGACGGGGCGCAGTGGTATGCTCTGGGTACGGGTATGAACGGGCCCGTGTACTGTCTGGCGACGGACGGCACCAACGTGTATGCGGGCGGGGATTTCACGGGCGCC
>JAFGIZ010000258.1 GCA_016929365.1 Lentisphaerota bacterium | reverse complement strand
GTTCCACGGCCTGGCGCGCAGCCTGGTGGCGAACATGATCGAAGGCGTATCCCGGGGATACCGTAAGGACCTGGTCATCAACGGGACGGGTTTCCGGGCGGCGGTGCAGGGGCGCCAGGTGGTTCTGACGCTCGGGTTCGCTTCGCCCGTCGAGTACACGGTGCCCGACGGCGTGACGGTGGCGGTCGAGGGCGGTACGGCGCTGGCGGTGACGGGCCCCGACAAGCAGGCGGTCGGCGCGGCGGCGGCGCGGCTGCGCGCGTTTTATCCGGTGGAGCCCTACAAGGGCAAGGGTATCCAGTACAAGGACGAGCAGGTCCGGCGGAAGGTCGGCAAGACAGTGGCGTAGGACCCGGGGGGTGTGACCGGAATGACAAAAGGCAAGAGCAGGAAAGCGTATCGGCAGCGGCGGCACCGGCGCGTGCGCCGGAAGGTGCACGGGACGGCGGATTGTCCCCGCATGGCGGTAAATCTGTCCAACCGGCGCATGCAGGCCCAGTTTGTGGACGACGACCGGTCGCTGACGCTGGGCGCGGTGTCGAGCGACGCGGACCGGAACGTGACGGTGGACCTGGCGCGCGAGCTGGGCGGCCGGGCGGCCGAGCTGGCGTCGGGCAAGGGGATTCGGAAAGTCGTGTTCGACCGGGGCGGGTTCCGGTATCACGGCCGGGTGAAGGCGTTCGTGGAGGGCGCGCAGGCGGGGGGGTTGACGCTATGAACAGATACGGACGAAAGGAAAGCGACGAGGGCCGGCCGGAGCTGGAGGAACGGGTTGTCTTTGTGAACCGCTGTTCGAAGGTGGTCAAGGGCGGCCGGCGTTTCAGTTTCAGCGCGGTCGTCGTGGCCGGCGACGGAAACGGCCGGGTCGGCTATGGATTCGGCAAGGCCAACGAGGTTGCCGAGGCGATCCGGAAGGGCACCGAGGCGGCCAAGAAGGCGCTGGTCCCCGTGACGATGCGGGATCGCACCATTCCCCACGAAGTCCAGGGGGAGCATGACGGGGCGCGGATCCTGCTGCGACCGGCGTCCCCCGGCACGGGCGTGATTGCCGGCGGGGGCATGCGGGACGTCCTGGCCGCGGCGGGCATACGGGACGTGCTGGCGAAGTCGCTGGGCAGCAACAACAGGTTGAACGTCGTCAAGGCCACCTTCGCCGCGCTGATGCAGTTGCGTTCGGAGGCGGAGATTCGCGCCGAGCGGGGGCTGCCGGAAGCGGCGCCGGCCGGCGGTAACGGGTCCGCGGGGGCGGAGGCGGCCGCAGTGGAGGCGGGGGTATGAAGTTGCACGCATTAACGCCTCGGCCGGGTGCGCGGCACCGGCGCAAGCGGGTCGGATCGGGCATGGGGTCCGGCAGCGGAAAGACCTGCGGGCGGGGCCACAAGGGCCAGATGGCGCGCAAGGGGCATAAGCATAAGGCGGGTTTTGAAGGGGGGCAGATGCCCCTCATTCGGCGCGTTCCCAAGCGCGGGTTCACGAACCCGTCGGGAACGCGGTACGCCCCGGTGAACGTGGGCGCCTTGTCGGCGTTCGACGCGGGCGCGGAAGTGACGGCCGGGGCCTTGCGGGCGCGCGGGCTGGTGCGGGGCCGCTGGGACGGCGTGAAGGTGCTGGGCGGCGGCGAGCTGGACCGCGCCCTGACGGTCAAGGTCGACGCGGTCAGCGCCGCGGCACGGCGGAAAATCGAAGCGGCGGGCGGCCGGTGTGAGGGCACGGAAGACTGATGCTGTCGGCGTTCGCGAACTCGTTCAAGATTCCGGAACTGCGTCAGCGTATTCTGTTTACGCTGGGCCTGATCTTTATCTGCCGGATCGTGACGAGCGTGCCGGCGCCGGGTGTCGACGCGGCGGCGCTGCAGGCGGTGATCGAGGACGTGGAGAGCCGGGTCGGGGGCGGCTTCCTGGGCTGGATCGACCTCTTCAGCGGCGGCGCGCTGAGCAAGTGTGCGGTCGGCGCGCTGAGTATCTGGCCGTACATCAGCGCGTCGATCATTCTGCAGTTGATGACGGCGATCGTGCCGGCGCTCGAGCGGCTGGCGCGCGAGGGCGATGCGGGACGCCAGAAGCTGACGCAGTACACCCGGTACCTGACGCTGGTGATCTGCGTGATCCAGGGCGGTTTCCTGGCAGCCACGCTGGAGAACCCGGCGGCGCTGGGCATCGACCGGCAGATCGTGTATGCGCCGGGCTGGGGGTTCCGGCTGCTGACGATCCTCACGCTGACGACGGGCACGATGCTGCTGATGTGGCTGGGCGAGCAGATTACGGAGCGGGGGATCGGCAACGGCATCTCCATCGTGATTACGGTCAACATTGTCAGCCGGCTGCCCAGCGCGGTCTTCGCGGCGGTCAACATGTTTCGCAAGGTGGACGGCGTGGCGCAGTTTTCGGTCTTTCACCTGGTCGGGCTGTTGCTGATGATTTTCCTCGTCACCGCGGGGACCATTGCGTTGACACAGGGCCAGCGCAAGATACCGATCAACACGACCAAGCGCGTCGTGGGGCGCAAAGTGTACGGCGGGCAGAGCACGTACATGCCGCTGCGCGTCAATTATTCCGGCGTGATGCCCATTATTTTCGCGGGGGCGATGCTCGCGTTTCCGCCGGTGCTGTTGCAGAAGATTCCGATCCGCTTTTTCCAGCGGATCGGGGCGGCGTTGACCATGGGCGAGCCGCTGTACCTGCTGGTGTACGCGGCGCTGATCCTGTTCTTTTCGTATTTCTGGGTGGCGACGCAGTTCAATCCCCTGCAGATCGCGGACGATCTGAAGCGCAACGGGGGTTACGTGCCGGGTATCCGGCCGGGGCGTCCGACGGCGGAGTTCCTGGACCGGACGATGACGCGGATTACACTGATCGGGGCGGTGGCGCTGACGGTGATCGCGGTGATTCCCACGGTGATGGCGACGCAGTTCCGGGTGCCGTGGCTCGTGGCGTCGTTCATGGGGGGGACGAGCCTCTTGATTATCGTGGGGGTCATGCTGGATACGATGCGGCAGGTCGAGGCGCACCTGCTGATGCGGCATTACGACGGATTTCTGAAGAAAGGCCGGTTGCGGGGCCGGCGTTGAACGGGGAAGGGACCTTGAGCGGCGATGATCGTTATCAAGAGGGGCGCGGACCTGGAGGCGATGCGCGAGAGCGGCGGGGTGGCGGCGCGGGTTCGCGATGCGGTCGCGGAGCGGATTGCCCCGGGGGTGACGACGGGGGAACTCGGCGATTATGCCGCGGAGGTGATGCGCGCGCACGGGGCGGAGAGTGCGTTTTTGGGATACCGGGGATATCCCGGTCAGATTTGTGTATCGGTTAACGAGGAGGTTGTGCACGGCATTCCGGGGCGGCGCCGCATCCGGATGGGCGATATTGTGAGCCTGGACGTGGGCGTACGGCTGGGCGGGTTCGTCGGGGACACGGCAACCACGGTCATGGTGGGTGTATCGGACCCGGACGTCATGCGGCTGGTGGACGTGACGCGGCGGGCGCTCGAGGCGGGGATAGGCGCGGCGCGCGCGCGCGGCCGGCTGTCGGACGTGTCGCATGCCGTCGAGCGTACGGCGGTGGACGCGGGATTGAGCGTCGTGCGGGAGTTTGTGGGACACGGGATCGGGAGGAGCATGCATGAGGATCCGCAAATCCCGAATTTCGGGCCGCCCGGGCGCGGGCCGCGTTTGAAGCCGGGGATGACGCTGGCGTTGGAGCCGATGGTGAACATGGGAGGCGCGGAAGTGGAGATTCAGCCGGACGGGTGGACGGTGGTGACGCGGGACGGGCGGCCGTCGGCGCATTTCGAGCATACCGTGGCCGTGTGCGACGGGGATGCGGAAATTTTGACACAATAGGCGGGTTTTTGGTGGACTTTCGGGTGGAGAAGCTTTAACGTGCCACGTTTTTTTGCGGATCGGGTCGAATTATGAAGGTGCGGAGTTCAGTCAAACGGATTTGCGAGCGCTGCAAGATCGTGCGGCGCAAGGGTGTTGTGCGCGTGGTCTGTTCGAACCCGCGCCATAAGCAGAAGCAGGGGTAAGGCGGCGTCCGGCAGGGCCGGGCGAGGCGGAAGGAACGCGATATGCCCAGATTGTTGGGAGTTGACATACCGGGAAACAAGCGCGTGGAGTACGCGCTGCGGTACATTCACGGCATCGGGCCGCGGCGGGCGGCGCAGATCGTGCGGGAGGCGAAACTGGATCCGGCGAAAAAGGCGGATGATCTGACCCCCGAGGAGCTGCGCAGCGTGTTGGGCGTGATCCAGACCGGCTACCGCGTGGAAGGCGATTTGAGACGCGAGGTGTCGCAGAACATCCGGCGCCTCATCAGTATCGGAACGTACCGCGGCTTGCGGCACCGGCGCGGGTTGCCGGCACGCGGGCAGCGCACCAGCACGAATGCCCGGACGCGGAAAGGGCCGCGGCGCACGGTGGGGGCGGTGCGCGGCAAGGAGGCCCGGGCCGCGCTGCGGAAGTAGCGCTGAAGACGCGCAGGAGAGGTTAAGGACACATTATGGCGGAAGCGGAAGAAGGCAAGACGCCGGAGCAGACGGCGGAAGCGGAGAGCCGGTCCGAAAGCGGCGCGGCGGAAGCCGCGGGCGCGGACGTGCAGGCCGCCGCGCAGGAAGCGGAGGGGCCGGAGACGGAGGCCCCCGCGGACGAGGCGGAAGCGCCCAAGCCGGCGGCCGGACGGAAGGGGAAGGGCCGGGGTGCGCGCAGCGTGCCGGCGGGCGTGGTGCACATCCGCTCGACGTTCAACAATACGATTGTCTCCATTACGGATCCGCAGGGCGGCGTGGTGGCGTGGAGCAGCTCCGGGCGGGCCGGTTTCAAGGGCAGCCGCAAGAGCACGTCCTTCGCGGCGACCATTGTGGGACAGGACGCGGCGCGCCAGGCGGTGGGCCGCGGCATGCGCGAAGTGGAGGTGCACGTGCAGGGTGCCGGGTCCGGCCGTGAATCGGCGGTCCGGGCGCTGCAGTCGGCGGGGCTGACGGTGACCGTGATCAAGGACGTCACGCCGATTCCGCACAACGGCTGCCGGGCGCGGAAACGGAGGCGGGTCTGATGGGCAATCAACGCGGAGCAAAATGCAAGCTGTGCCGGCGCGAGGGCGAGAAACTCTTCCTCAAGGGCATGCGGTGCCTGATGGCGAAGTGTCCGGTCGAGACGGGACGGCCGCCGCCGGGTGTGCACGGACAACGCCGCAGCCGGAAGATGTCGGATTACGGGGTGCAGCTTCGCGAGAAACAGAAGCTGCGGCGGCAGTACGGTCTGCAGGAAGGCCAATTCCGGCTGTTTTTCGAGCGCGTGGCGAAGCGGCGCGGCGTGACGGGCGAACAGCTGCTGCAGATGCTGGAATCGCGCCTGGATAACGTCGTCTACCGCCTGGGTTTCGCGGGGTCGCGCAAGGAGGCGCGGCAGATGGTGGTGCACAATCACGTGCAGGTCAACGCGCGCAAGGCAACCGTACCCTCCATGATCCTGGAGCCGGGGGCCGTGGTGCAGGTGAAGGACCGCTCCAGCAGCCGGGCGCTGGCGGGACGCAACCTGGAGGCCGCGCAGGGGCGCGAGCTGGCGCCCTGGCTGTCGCGCGACGACGCGGCGTTTACCGGCGAGTTTCTGCGTGTGCCGAGCCGCGAGGAAATCGCCCCGGTAGTCAACGAACAGTTAATCGTAGAGTTGTACTCGAAATAGGAACGACAACAGGCAGGGGCCGCGAAGGCGCGTCCGGCCGGTGCACGGCGTGTTGCCGGCGAAGCGGGGGCGCGTTCGCGGTTGGCCCTTCTAAGCGGGAGAGAACGGAAGATGGCTATCAGGATCGGTCGATTCGAAATGCCGAAGCGCGTGGTCAAGGACGAGGCCACGGCGACGGACACCTACGCACGATTTATGGCCGAACCGTTTGAGATCGGCTATGCGCGCACCATCGGCAATTCGCTGCGCCGGGTGCTGTTATCGTCGATCGAGGGCGCGGCGATAACGTCGGTGCGGATCGAAGGCGCGCCCCACGAATTCTGCGCCCTGCCGGGTGTCGTGGAGGATGTGACGGATATCGTGCTGAATCTGAAGCGGGTGCTGCTCCGGACGTACGTGCGCGGAACGGTGGTGGCCAGCGTGAAGGCCAAGGGGCCGGGCGAGGTCACGGCGGCGGCCATCGCGGCCGACGGTTCCGTCGAAGTGTTGAACCCGGATCACCACATTGCCACGCTTGACCGCGACGGCGCGCTCGAGATGGAGCTCGAAATCGGGGTGGGCCGCGGTTTCCGGCCGGCCGAGTGGAACAAGAAGGAAGACGAGGAGATCGGGCGGATACCCATGGATGCCGTCTTCTCGCCGGTCAGCCGCGTCAACTTCAGTACGGAGAACACGCGCGTCGGGCAGCGGACCGACTACGACAAGTTGATCCTGGAAGTCTGGACCGACGGGCGGATGACGGCGGACGACGCGTTGACGGCGGCCTCGGCGATCTTGCGGCACCACCTGGACGTGTTTGTGAACTACGACAAGGACGTCGTGGAGTTCGAGGAGACCGAGCGGCAGGTGGACGCGGAGCGGGAAGAGCTGCGGCGCAAGTTCAACATGAGCGTCAACGAAATCGAGTTGAGCGTGCGCGCGGCCAATTGCCTGAACAACGCGAACCTCACGACCGTCGGGGAGCTGGCGCAGAAAACGGAAGCGGAAATGCTGAAGTACCGGAATTTCGGCAAAAAATCCTTGAACGAGATCAAGGACAAGCTGGCCGAGCTCGGGCTGAGCCTCGGCATGAAGTTCGACCCGGCCCTGCTGGACAAGCTGCCCGAGCCGCAGCCCGCCGAGGCCGAGGAGGACGAGGCGTAGGACGGGGGAAGCGACAATGCGGCACCGCATGCAGGACAAGAAGCTGGGACGGAGCGCGGCGCATCGGGAAGCGCTGATGGCCTCGCTGGTCTGCAACCTGATCGAGCGCAAGCGGATCCGGACGACGCTGGTCAAGGCGAAACAGGCGCGCCGGGTCGCGGAACGCATGGTGACGCTGGGCAAGCGGGGCACGCTGGCCGCGCGGCGCCGGGCGGCCGCCGTGCTGCACAATCCGGAAGCCGTGCGGGCCCTGTTTGCCGACGTGGCGCCGCGTTTCGAGGAACGCGCGGGCGGGTATACCCGGATCGTCAAGCTGGGCCGCCGCAACGGCGACGGCGCGGAAACGGCCGTACTCGAGTGGGTCGGCGCCGAGCCGCCGGCCCCGCGCAAGAAGCGCAAGCAGGCGGAAGGCGAAAGCGCCGCCAAGGCGTAGCGCGAGGCGGCGCCGCGGTCCGGTCAGCGCCGTGGCCTCCAGCGGCCAAATCCGCTTGCCGCCGTGTGCTCGGGCTGATATCCTTTTGCCGGTAGCCGAAGGGTCTTTCATCTGAGGAGGATTGTCGGATGGCGAGATACAAGTATGTGGCGATGGATTCCGCCGGGAGCGAGACGCAGGGCGTCCTGGATGCGGAGAACGAGTCGCAGGCGGTATCGATTCTACGGGCCAACGGACTGTTTCCGACACGGGTGACGGAGATGCAGGGGGGCGGGGGGAAGCGGGCCCGCAGCGGCGCGGGCGGGGCCGGCGGCACCAAGGGGCTGCAGCGCGAGATCAAGATGCCCCGGCTCTTTGCGGCCCGGGTAAAGCCCAAGCAGCTCATGATCTTTACGCGCCAGCTCGCGACGCTGGTGGACGCCGGGCTGCCGCTGCTGCGCGGCCTGAGAATCCTGCTCAAGCAGGAGCACAATCCCTCGCTGCGGGTGGCCATCAGCTCCATGGGCGAGGCCGTCGAGGGCGGCAGCACGTTTTCGGAGGCGCTGGCGCAACATCCCCGGATTTTCAGCGGCCT
>JAFGIZ010000257.1 GCA_016929365.1 Lentisphaerota bacterium | reverse complement strand
TAGGCGTTAGAGCCGTGTCCCGGCAGCCCCTCCGGGGCCGCCCCGTTACCGTAAAGGATGCGGGCCAGGTACGGGTCCGCCTCGACGAGACGGCCGGCGCGCACATCCGGATCATACGCCGGTTTCCGGTCGAGACCCAGTTTTCGCCGCGTGCTTTGCTGCGCGAAGACGAGGCCGCAGCGCTTACGGCCCCGGTGGGGCTCCTTGTGCCAGCGGTTCGGCGCCCCGTAGGCAACCATGCAATGCGTCAGGACTCGCTCGTCCGGAATGCGGTAAATGCGCTGCAGCTCGCCCAGTAGCTCGGCGAGGGCCCGGTACTGGGCGCCGGTGATATCGCGATAATGATAGCCGACCACCTCGATTCCGAGCGAACAGAGGTCGAGATTCCTGCGGCCGTCCCACATGCTGAGCCCGGCATGATAGGCGACGCGCGATTTGTCGATAATCCGGTACACTTTTCCCGACACATCGACCACATAATGCGCTTCGCCGCGCTCGCGGATCTTTTCTATGGAACCTTTTGAGCCGCCTTCCGTTGTATGGAGAATGATAAAGTCGGTGCTTCTGCGTCTGTCGCGCTCGCGGTTGCGCGGGCTGTAGCGGTTCGAAATATCCAGGGCCGCCGCGGTGCCGGCGTGAAGCGCCAGCGCCAGGCAGAGACCCGCCCGGACAAGGTGCTCTGCCGGTATGTTTAATCGGCACCGGGTCATGATGCGGGACCCTACCGGTTCTGGCGAAAAACAACGCATACGCATAGCATACGGGCTAGTGAGCGCCTTTGCAACGCTTGACAAATCCGGGCCTGCAACGGAAACTCGGCGCAGCATGAATCCCCGCCCCCCCGAAAGCAAGATCCGGGCCCGCGCGGACATGATCCGGCGCCGCGAGCGCCTCCGGGTTGAGGGTCAGACCGTGGTTTTTACGAACGGCTGTTTCGATATCATGCATGCCGGACACGTCAGTACCCTGTATTTCGCCCGCCGGCAGGGCGACGTTCTGGTCGTCGGGCTGAACGCCGATGCTTCCATCCGGATGCTTAAGGGGTCCGGCCGGCCTATTCTCGGCGAGCAGGAGCGTGCACGCCTGGTCGGGGCCGTGGAAGCCGTGGACTACGTCGTGCTCTTTGAAGAAAAAGAGGTCGACAGCCTGGTCGAAGCCCTGAAACCCGACGTGCTGGTCAAAGGCGCCGACCGCGCGGACCGCGTGGTCGGGAGGGAATTCGTCGAAAGTTACGGCGGGCGCGTGATACTGGCGCCCGTGGCCGCCGGGCGCTCGACGACGGCCATTGTCGAGCAGGTGCGCGCTAGAGCCGGCGCGTAACCCGCAGGACTTCTTCAACCGTGGTGATGCCTTCCCGGGCAAGTGTCCAGCCGTAACGCCGCAGGGTGGTCAGACCCTGCGAAACGGCCAGTTGCATGATACGCGTGCTGGGCGCATGTTCCACCACCAATGACCGTAACTCGTCGTTCATCACGAGAATTTCGAAGAGCGCGCGGCGGCCGTTGTAGCCGGTGAAACGGCAGTCCGGACAGCCGCGGCCGTGCACGAACGTTGCCTCGTCCGGCTCCCCTTCCGCGCGAATCCGCTCCAGTACGAGCGGATCGATGGCGTGCGGTTCCCGGCACGCCTTGCAGACGCGCCGTACCAGCCGCTGGGCGATAATGGCCAGCACGCTGGACGCGACCAGATACGGCTCTACCCCCATGTCGATGAGGCGGGGCAGCGCGCCGGCCGAGTCATTCGTGTGGAGGGTGCTGAACACCAGGTGCCCCGTCAACGAGGCGCTGACGGCAATCGAGGCGGTTTCGGCATCGCGGATTTCGCCGATCAAGACTACATCGGGATCGTGCCGCAAGACCGAGCGCAGTCCCGATGCAAATGTAAACCCGATGACGGGGTTGACCTGCAGCTGCGAAATACCCTGGATCTGGTATTCAATCGGGTCTTCAATCGTAATGATCTTGCGTTCCGCCTGATTCAACCAGGCCAGGGCCGCGTACAGGCTGGTGGTTTTTCCGCTTCCCGTTGCGCCCGTGAAAAGAACGACTCCGTGCGGCTGGGCGATAATATCCTGCACGACGTTCAACTCCCGGCGCGGCAGCCCCAGCTGTCCGAGATCCAGGAACTCGGCGCGCCGGTTCAGGATGCGCAGGTTTACCGTTTCGCCGTGGCGCGAAGGCAGAATGGAGACGCGGATGTCGTACGATGCCTCGTCGACGTCGAGGGAAAAGGCCCCGTCCTGCGGCAGGCGGCGCTCCGCGATGTTGAGCTGCGCCATAATTTTGATGCTGGATACCACCGCGCGCTGGTATCGTTCCACCCCCCTGGGGAGCGATACGGGCTGCAGCACCCCGTCCACCCGGTAGCGCAACCTCAGCTTGTTTTCGTACGGTTCGATGTGAATGTCGGTCGCATCGTTCCGTACGGCATCGGCGATCACGTGACGTACGAAACCCGCCACGTGGCGCGACTCCTCGCCCGTCCCGCGGGCGCCCTCGGAAGGGGTCGTGCCGCCGCGCGCTTCCCCCATGCCCGACTCGACGAACGTCTGGATACCCACGCCGTAGTAATGCTTGATCGATTCGGCGACTTCCCGCCGGCGGCAAAGCGACCATTCGATCGGGCGTTCCAGCAGGGCGCGCAGATGGTCCTCCTCGCGAACGTCGTGCACGCGGTCCGACGCCAGGGTTAACACCTCGTCACGGAAGTGGAGCGGAACCACGTTATAACGCGTTGCCACGCGAGGCGGAAC
>JAFGIZ010000256.1 GCA_016929365.1 Lentisphaerota bacterium | reverse complement strand
GATAGGGCTCGCTTGCCCAACCACGTGGCCCAAGTGCGGCGCGTGCGGGAGCATCCCGACATGGGCCGCGTGGAGGATTTCAGAGACTTTGAGGACGTGCTTCGGCGCGACGACATTGAGGCGGTTTTTCTGTATGTTCCCGATGCCCTGCATGAAGATTTCGCGCGCCGGGCGCTCGAAGCCGGCAAGTACGTCTTGTGCACCAAGCCCATGGCCCACTCCCTGGCGTCGGCACGGCGCATGGCCGAGGCGGCGCAGGCGCATCCCGGACACTTCATGCTGGGCTTCCAGTTCTGCTATTCGGCGTTCATCCGCGCCGCGCTGGACATCATCGCCCGGGGTCGGATCGGAACGGTGCGCCAGCTCTACTTCGAGCATCACCGCAAGCCGTTTCGCCCCCCGCACCGGCGCAAGTACGCCGCGGTGGACGGGTCCGTGACCAAGGAAGGCTGCCACTGGCTGGACTTGTTCTACCGGTTGGGCGGACAATCCCCGTTCCAACGCGTCTGTGCCTTCGGCGGGCTGGACGTGCTCGCGGATATACAGGATGTGGACGACAACGGCGTGATCATTCTCCAATACCGGAACGGCCTGAAGGCGTTCTACGGGTACAGTTACTTTCGCAGCCGCCGGCCGGGATGGGGCCTGACCGTGGTGGGCGACCGCGGCTCCATGCAAGGCGACTTCACGACGCTGTATGTCGAAAACGAAGACGGCGAAGAGACGATCGAGGTCTACAGGGAAGCGAGCCCGCCCTATCGTTCCGGGCATCACGGCTACTACGAGATGCACGACGCCTTCGCGGCCATGATCCTGGAAGGGCAGGAGCCCTACAGCAACTGGCGTACGGGCCTGGAGAACGAGCTGACCGCCTATGCCGCGCAACGGGCGGTTATGGAGAACCGCACGGTGACGCGGGAAGAGGCCGAACAGGCGGCACAACGCGAGGAGCCGGCGGAAAAGGGAGGTTGCGGATGAACCCCATCAAGGTCGGAATCGTTGGCCTGCGGCACGGCATGGCGAGTGTCAAGGAGGTCCTGGACAACGCGGACTTCGAACTGGTTGCCCTCTGCAGCCGAACGCGGGAGAGCTACGACTATCTCTGCGGGGCGCAGATCGGCGGGGACATCGACAGCGTCACGTTCACCGAACCCCGCGACGCACTGATTCGCCACTGCCGCGCCAGGCGGAATTTCCGCGAGGTGGCTTTCTATACGGATTACGACGCATTCCTGGATCATCACAACCTGGAGGCCGTGATCGTGGCCGTGCCGATCGCGCTGAATGCGGAATACCCGGTCCGCGCCCTGAACAAGGGCAAGCACGTTCTGGCCTCCAAGCCCTTCGCCCCCACCCTCGAGGCCGGCCGGGCGCTGAAGCAAACCGCGGAACAGGCCGCGGCCAAATTCATGGTCAACTACGAGTTCCGTTACGCGCCGCTCATGCAGGCCATTCGCGGCCAGATCGAAGCCGGCGCGATCGGGACGCTCCGTCTCATGTGGTGGAACATGTTCCGCATGCCCTTCCGGCCCGTCTATGCGAACTGGGCCGCCAGCGGCGGCCCCTTTATGGCGGAGGTGTGCCACTGGTTCGATCTGTTTCACATGTTCAACGCCTGGACCCCCTTCAAAAAAGTCTGCGCTTTCGCCGGCCTGGACGTGCTGGGCGACCGGCAGGAGATCGACGACAACGCGGTGTGCATCATCGAGTACGCCAACGGCGTACGGGCCGGCATCAACTACACCTATTTCACCGACCAGCCCCAGCACAACCTGTTCGGCGTCGTGGGGGACGGCGGCAAGATCACCGCGGACACGGACGCGGCGGGGCGCTACGTGCTGTACAACGGCGCGGAGCAGAACCGCACGGAGTTTGCGCCCAATCCGTCCAGGGCGCACCGGGGGCACCTGGGCTTCGATGTCGCCCACCGCCGCTTTGCCCGCGTCATCCGCGATGACCTCGACGTGAACCGGGATGAGGCGGAGCGCGGCTTCGAAAGCCTCCTGATCTCCATCGCGGCCCGGCGCGCCGGCGACGAGGGCCGGGTCATCTCCCGGGAAGACGCACTGGCCGGCTAAGCTTAAAGGATCGTCCCGGGTCGCGTGCGGGTGCCCCGCCGTATGCGGTGGCGCGAGGGGCAGGTGGGGCATCGTGTACGCGCCGCGGGCCAGTCTACAGCAGCTCCTGGATACGCTCCTCGCGGATCAGGGTCTCGACCCTGGCGTCATCGACCGGCACGGGCCAGACCGCGAGGCGCTGCTTCCCGGGTTTCAGGTCGATGAACGGCCCCGGGAGGGAAGCACCGCGGGGAACCGGTTTGCCGAAAAAGTCGGTCCGGCGGCGGGGAATGTCCTCGGTCTCCAGCGCGAAGAAGGCCTCTTTCAGGTCCAGCTCGATGGCAGGCCCATCGAGCGCCCGGATCGTGCCCAGGGTGCCGGGATCGTACACGGTGCTGTGCGTCCCGTTGCCCATCTCGTTGCGCCAGACGTCAAAGCCGACTTCCCGCAGGCCGGTGATCCGCCGCCTGATTGTGTCATAAAACGCATACCGGTGGATGCCGAATTGCGGCGCGTCGATGACGTTATAGTCAAAGCGGTTGTCCCGGTAGTAGGGCCGGAGCGGATCCGGGAGATCGTCGGGCGGGAGCACGATCGCGGTCGCCGTCTGCCGCAGGAACACGTTGTTCAGAACGCGATTGCCCAGGACGCTGATACGATAGGTGGGGCGCGACGTACGCCGTATGCCCGGCCTGTAATTAAACTGGAAGTAGACGGGCGCGGAACGGTTTAAGTCATAGTACTCGAGATCATAGTCTGTCAGCTCCCTGTTCTTGATGAACAGGTTATGCGCCAGGGTCGTTCGCGACAGGTCCATGGTGCGGACATCGTTTTCGCTGTTTTCGATGAAGATGTTGTTGATGACGTACGTCTGTGCGTCGTCCGTCCAGCATCGCTCCAGGATCAGGCTGTTGGCGTGGTTGCGCAGGAACACGTTGGCGCTGACAAGCGCCCCGTTGAACTCGGTGTCGAGGAACAGCCCCCGGTAGTTGCCCGTAAACAGGTTGCCGACCAGCACGCTGTCCCGGAACCCGTGCGACTTGAAACCGCCGTATTCGTTCCAGCACATCCGCCCGGTCCGGTAAGCGTCCGACTGCTTCCGGCCCGGCGCAGCGAATTGAAGGATATACGCGTTGTTTTCGAACGTGTTCCCGTAAAAGATCGCATTGCGAATACGGTACACGGCCAGACCGCAGACCCCGTTGTGCGCGAACCGATTATAGCGGACGATGTGGCCGTGCGCTTCGAAACGAGTCTCGTTGTTGTCGCGTTCGTACTCCTCGCTGTCGTACACGCCGGCAAACGTCTTGGCATAACCCTCGCGCCCGCAATCCAGGCCGACGGTCATGCTGTGGGCAAACACGCAGTGCTCGATCACCCAGTGATGCCCGGTGCGGGTGCTGACCATCCCCCGCTGGGGGAACGGTCCGGGCGGCGAGCCATGTTCGAAGACGAGGTGGCGCAGGTGAATGTACCCGAACCCGCGATGCTGCGGCATGAAGAGGTGTTTGCGGGTCGTGACCTCGATCCGCGCATCGTCAGGCGACGCGCCGTCCGGCATCCGAAGATGGATATGCTCGCCGTCGCGGGCCACCATCCAGGTTTGCGGCACGAGATCGCTCACCGCGGCGACCTGGCGGTAGGGCTCGGCGTTTACGAAAAGCTGGCCGGTCGTCGCGACAACTGTCTGGGTATCGCTTGTCACGGGCCGGACCGGGAGGGCGCGGTAGTTGTTGCAGACGTTGAGGGCCAGCGCGTAGGGGTTGTAGTCCGCATCGAGGAGAAAGTCGATCGGCGCCGTGTACCCGGCATGCGCGTCCGACGTACTCCATTGCGCCGGCCATGCCACCGACCCGCGAATGACGGTTCCGCCCTCCGGGTCTCCCTGGTAGACAATCGGCTGCCCGGCGGCGCCGCCCCGCGGCGGCTGCACGGTCTCACGGTACACCCCTGTATGGATGCGGATCGTGTCGCCCGGCTGCGCCAGGTCGGCCGCCCGCTGAATGGTCAGCAGCGGTTCCTGCTCCGTTCCGGGATTGGCGTTCGCCGCCGCGGGGTGGTTGCGATCGACGTGCAGGGTTCGCCCCAACCCGATCGCCGGCACCGCCAGTAACAGTACGGCGCCCAGTCTCGCTCCCGTCGTCACGGGTAACCTCCTTTTCCTTTCTATCACAAATCGCGCACGCCCAACGCGGGTCACGGTCCCCCGGCTCCCACGATCCAGTATACTGTCTCGTACATGTCCAGCGCGACGGGCCAGCCCGCGCGCAGCGTGTC
>JAFGIZ010000255.1 GCA_016929365.1 Lentisphaerota bacterium | reverse complement strand
GGGGTCCCGTCCCCGGTCCGCGAGCCAGGCCGCAAACGCGTTCCGCGCCGGCGCCGAGAAATCGGGATGACCCTCCAGCAGTCCGCCCCGCGGAGGATTCAGGGACGTGTTTTTCAATATATAGCCGGCCACGGCCGGATGATCCCGGTAGTGTTCCGCGCGCGTGCGCAGGAAATCTGCCAGCCCGCCACGGTGGGCCGGGCACCAGGCGGACGCGGAGCTGGTGCTGCGGACATCGCCGAACTGGTCGCGCATGAGGGTCAGATCGTCCACCCAGACCGGAACCCGCATGGGGGGCGCCCCGTGGCTGTAGAACAGGTACGCCCTCAGGCCGTGGCCCTGGAGAACCTCCAGCATGCGGTCGTACAGGTCCCAGCGGAAGACCCCGGGCAGCAGCTCCACCTGGTCCCAGTACACGGTAAAGGAAATCGTGTCGGTCCCCATCTTCAACACCGGCTCGAGCCAGGTCCGGAAATCGTCCAGCCCGAAATCCCCGAAGATCGTAAACGGATACGTAAACGCCGTGTTGTTGCCGTAGCCGTACTCGGGATTGATGCGCGCGTTTCCTCGGAACCACTCCTGGAAGTCGGGAATGGAATCCGGGATCGCGCCCGGCGTTTCGGGCCCGTTGGCCACGCCGAAGTGCAGCGGCTCGCGGTCCAGCACCTTTCCCCCCGCGCGCAGCTCCGCCGCGGCAAAGTAATCAAAGCCCGGCCGGACGGGGCATGCCACCGTGGTTTGTCCGTCGGCATCGGGAGTCAAAGGCTGCTCCAGGACCGTGTTGCGCTGGTAGTCCATGACCGTCACGGTCCACTGTGCGCCCTCGGGGAGCGGCCCCGCGGGTTCCCGCGGCGTGAAGGTCAGCGCCGCCTTCCGCGTGTCAGGCCCGAAGACATGGCGCGGGCAGCCCGTGGTCCACGGGTCGCTCCGTCCCGTGTCCGGGTGTGTCTCAGGCCCTTCCAGTACGAACCACTGGAAGCGCCGCGTTGCGGCCAGCGTGCCGTCGGGCCGCCAGGCCTTGGTGCGGACCCAGTACCGGCCGGGCGCGACTTTCGGAAGCGCAATGGCCTGTTGAAAGAGCCCGACGGGATCGTCGCGGTCCAGGTCTCCCTCGCCGGCGGCCGTCCAGAGCTCCGGGCCCTGGTAGCCCCGGCGCACGGCAATCTCCCAGCGCAGCGGTCCGGAGACGGCGCCGCGGCCGGTCCCGTCGACCAGGTCGTCCGGGAACAGCCGCTGCGCGTCGCCGCGCGCCCAGCGTTCGCGTTCGCGCAGCACGCTGTAGAAGTTGGCCCCGAAACTGTCCGTGCGGTCCGCGGCCAGGCCCGTCAGCCAGAGCGTGCCTTCCACCGGCGCCGGCTTGTCTTCGAAGCGCTGCAGCCAGAAATGGCGCGTGTGGACCGGGGTGATGCGGATGCCCGCCAGCGTCAGCGGTCGCGGCCAGATCCGCGCCAGCGCGTCTCCGACTTCCTCCTCCGGCAGGCGGCGGCGCACCTCGGCTTCGCCGGGGAACCCCAGCCAGCTCGACTCGGTCTGCGTCCAGAGGGGCCACTGGAACCGGCCCTGCGCCGGTTGCGAGCGCAACAACATGCCGTTGTAGAAACTGCTGCGGCGCGGTTCGATCTCGTGCAGGGCCCCGGCCCCGTCGCGGATCAGCCAGGTGAGCTTGGCCTGTCCGTCCGTTTCCGCAAACCAGAGCCGCAGCCGCGTGACGTCTGCGGGAAGCGTGAGCGGCTCCGGCGGTGTCAGATCCACCGGCGCGCCGTCCGGGCTACGGTACGAAAGGGAAAGGAAGCCCTCCACGGGTTCGGTGACCGAGCCGCATGGGTCGGCAACGGTCCACCCGAGTAACGACAATGGTTCGGCCGCCGTACGGCCGGCAGCTTCCCGCCCGGCTGCAGCAGCGCCGGGCCGGGCAAGCTCCGGATGCACGAAGAGCCCCAACAACAGGATAAGCGTCCCAGTCCTTTTCGGATTACGGGTGTTCATGGCTGTTTTCATCCTCCTTGTGATTCCGGCTGATTTGCGTGAGACGGTACAGTTGTGTTTCGCCGATGACCGCGGGCGCGGCGGGGAACCGCAGCACGCCGTCCGTGACGCGCCTGTCGCCCAGCGCCTTGCGGTCGCGATGAAATGTCTCAACCCGCCAGGTGGTGTCCGCGGGCAGATCGCGAAGTTCCACGACGCCGTCGGCAAGGCCGTATTCCGCGGCCAGTTCCGCGGGCGTGCCGTGCAATATGCTGCCCCGCACGCCGGGCCCGTCCCAGCTCGGCATGACTGCGATGTAGCGCCGTCCGCCCTGCCCGCGATGCAGGACGGCCCAATCCCGGGAAGACGGCGAGGCGGGTATGACGCGGACGGCACGCTCGATGCCGGCCCAGGCCAGCAGCGTCTCCAACGGTTCGATACGCCGCAACGTCGCGGTCAGGGCCGGCGCCGTGCGGACGTACGGGCAATCCTTTAGACGGCGCTGCAGCAGTTTGCGCTCGCTCCGCCCCGCCGTATAGAAACCGACATCCCCGACACGCACCACATGGCCGCCGTCTTTTGCATATTCGGCGATCCGTTCGACGGCCGATTTGGTCAGGATCCGCCCGCAGGCGAAGACCAGCTTGAAGTCTGAAAGATTGACCCAGGGGCTGTACTCGGTTGCCATATGGGCCGGGAGCTGCTGAAGGAACAGGGCATTGAATTCGCGTTGGCCGTCGATGTCAAAGAACAGCCCCCGGCGCGGGCCGCCCACGAGTTCGGACGTCCGGCTGCCGAAGACCAGCACGTCGGGATCGGGCGGCGGTGCCGCCGCCATGAACTCGTCCCAGGCGGCATGTACGGCGGGGAGATAGTCGTGCACGATCTCCGGTACCTGCAGGAAGGTTCCGTTCCGCGCCGGGGACGGCTGCGAGAGCTGTTGCGGGGTCCAGCGCGCCAGCCAGAATATACCGTCGGCGGGATAGCTGCCGTAGAAACAGGTTGCATCGACAACGGAGCGGCTGACGGGCAATTGAAAATGCAGTTCCTGCGCGTGAGGCACGTTGAGCGCCGCCCCCATGCTGCGCAGCATCATGTCGGCCCCTGAAGGCGCTCCCTCGTTTTTGAGGGCCGCCGATCCGTCCGCAGCCAAATCGGCGAACAGGGATTCGACGGCCCATCCGTCCGGCTTGCGGTCCACCAGGACCCCGCGGCGTGTGTCCACCCGGCGGATCGCGCTCAGCTTGTGGCGCACCCACGAACGCATCGTGAAGACCTGGAAGTCGGCAAAGGCGCGCCATTCGGGCGAAAGGTCGGGCGGCAAGTCCCAGATGTAGCACCCCGGCATGATCAAGGGCTTCGGCATGGGGTAGGG
>JAFGIZ010000254.1 GCA_016929365.1 Lentisphaerota bacterium | reverse complement strand
GGGATCAGGCTCAGGCGGGCGGGCTGCACCCCCTGCGCCTCAACGGCTCCCGCGTCAATCTCAAACAGGGCGATGTCCGCGTCGCGGCTGGCGTAGAGCAGGCGTCCGACGGGGACCGGAACCGCATTACCGGCCAGCGGGAAGGCGGCGGTCGCTCCGTTCAGGCGGGCGAATGGTGTGCAGTCCGGCCCGGCTTCTGCCGATGCAGTCCACGCCGCGCCGCAGACGGCCATGCTTAACACCCGTTCGCCGGGATCGTCCGCGCTGTCGGCGTCATATGCGACTGCCTGCTGGCTGGGCGAAAGCGGCGACTCCTCGCTGGACACATAAGCGCCATCGAGCGTCCAGGGATGCCAGGGAGTCAGCAGCAGGCCGTGCCCGAGATACACGCCGAGCGCGCCGGGCGAATCCGCGAGCGTGATCGCGGCCAGCGAGGTGATGTCCGCGCCGAATTTCTGGGCGTGGGCCGGAGGCAGGCCGGGCAGGGTGATGATCAGGATCAGGGCGAGGGCGGCCAGGGCGAGGCGCATGAGAGGCCGTGTGCGGCGGCGCGTTTTCTGCCCCCCATCCCCCGGCCCCTTCCCCCACGCAAGCGGAGGGAAGGGGAGGGCGGTTTCCGTGTCTTCCTTCCCTCCTTGTGGGGGAAGGATTGAGGATGGGGGGTAACGCAGGCGGCAAGAGCCTGTCGTTCGTCCTCTATGCATTGGGATTCCTCCCGGTCTGCGGCCAGAAATCATCAGGCAGATCGAGCGCGCAGGATGGCCGGTGCCCGGTCAAGGCCCATGTATCATCCCGCGCTTCCAGGATCGGGCGCAGGGCCAGCGAGTCCGCCGGGTCATCGGCGGGTCCGTCCAGCACCCACTCGGCGATCAGGCCCAGGCGCGGCGCGCCCCGGTTCGGACGCAGCGCGGCCACGAACGGCAGGCGAGCGGCCAGCGCCCGGTGAATGTCCCGCTGCTCCACTGCCGGGTGCTGCTTGCGGATCACCATGCCGAGCGCGCTCCGCAGGCGGTCAGGCCGTGTGTCGCCGCGAAAGACCCACAGGTAATGCGGCGCGTTTTGGTGCGTGAGCGCGTCCCACACAGCGGCGGATTCGTCGCCCCGGATGTCATCCACGATCAGCCAGCCGGTCGATTCGTCCAGCGCGGCGCGCAGCGTGGCGGCGAAATCTGTGCCCGGCATGTCCGGTCCCGGCGGGATGGGTATCCGGCGCGTGATGAAGTCGGGCAGCCATATCTCGGCGGCGCGCTCGATTACCGTGACCGAAGGCGTGGGGGGCAGCGACCGGGCCAGCGCCCCGGCCAGGGTGGTTTTGCCCTGGCCCGCGTCGCCCACGATCAACAGGCCGTGCCCGCCCACCAGGATGGCGCGCAGCAGGCTGACGGCCTGGGGCGGCAGCATCTCCAGGCGGGCGTGTAGATCGTTCAGTGATACCGGCTGGCGCGGGTGGAGCCGGATCGTCAGGCTGTAGTCGGGGTTGACCGGCGGCCCGATCAGGCCGATCCGCGCCGGGCGGCCCTGGATCATCACGCCGGTTTCGAGAAACGGCCCGGCGTGCGAGAGCGATACGCCCGATCCCGCCAGCACGCGCTCCAGGGTTCCGGCCAGGTGCGCCCGGTCATCGAAGGCTTCCGCGACCGGCTCAAGCTGGCCCGTCCCGCGCCGGATGTGAATCTCGCGCGGGCCGATGATGGTGATCTCGGTCACGGCGTCATCATTCGCGTAGTCATCGAGCGGCCCAAACGTGAACAGGCTGCGGTAGGCGCTCTCGATCAGAGCGCTTTTGTCCCTGGCGGAGAGAGTGATCGCTTCCATCGTCAGCACGTAGTCGGCCACCTCGCGCAGCATGGCACGCCGCCGCTCTTCGGTGTCGAGTTCGAGCAGGATATCGTCGCGGCCCGCCGTTTCTTCTTTGAACTGGCGCTCGACGCGCTCGCGCAGGGCTTCCAGCGAGAAGCTCGGTCGCCCGGTGCGGCCCGGCACAATGGGTGAGATGCCGGGCGGCTGGTGTTCGTCGCGCCGCCCGTTGTCGGAGTCGTCGTCCGTCAGGCGTTTGAGAATGGGCATGGTCATGATCTCCTGGATCACGGGGAGTCGTCCTGAAATGAAAACTAGCGTAACTGGCCGTTCTTGGCAACTGTGCTCCGTTGGCAGGGCCCACGAACAAGTCGGCGTGGATGGTATGAGCGTATCCGATGACGTAGGGGTAATTCACGAAGGCCCACCGCGAAAAAGTGTGAGCGCCGCCATGGAACCCTATGGCCTGGCGTGCGTGCTCTGGGTTTACCCCTCCCTAAATCCCTCCCCGCACGCGGAGAGGGACTTGCCAGGCTCCCCCTTTCTCCGCCGGCGGGGAAAGGGGGCCGGGGGGATAGGGGTCAACTGGGTGGCCGTGTCGGTGCTATTTTGCTAAAGACCATCGAATGTCCCCCAGGGCGCTGCTTGCTGCGCCCCTACGGATCACGCGGGAAACAAGCCCAGTGCCAACAGGCCGTTCGTGGACCCGTTGGCAAGATCGGGCTGGTGGGGTAGAAAAGGGGTGGTATACTTCGTCTGTTTTGCCAGCAGACAGGCGATTTTCAGCACAGGGGCAATACCAACATGAAACTTGTAGTCAGCGGTTCGATTGCCTATGATTACCTGATGCGCTTTCCGGGGCGCTTCCGCGATCACCTGATCGCCGAAAAGCTCGATAGGATCAGCGTGAGCTTCCTGGTCGAAGACCTGACGCGGCAGCGCGGCGGGGCGGCGGCCAACATCGCGTTCAGCCTGGCCCTGCTGGGCGAACGCCCGGTCCTGATGGGCACGGCGGGCATGGATTTCACTGAGTACCGGGAATGGCTGGACCAACACGGCGTGGACACCTCGGCGGTGCGCGTCATCCCGGACGTGTTCACCGCGTCGTTTTTCGCCAATACGGACGTGGAAAATAACCAGATCGGCTCGTTCTTCACCGGCGCGATGGCGTATTCCAAAGGCTACAAGCTGGCCGACGCGCTCACCGGCACGCCGGACCTGGTCGTGATCTC
>JAFGIZ010000253.1 GCA_016929365.1 Lentisphaerota bacterium | reverse complement strand
TACGACTACCGGCGGCCGTGCGAGGGCGTGGAGCCGACCGAGTTCACGTCGGTCAAGACCACGCGGATCGACTGCCTGAAGGTGCTCGACGATGCGGAAATCGCCCTGGAGCGTACGGACGAGGGCTACACGCTGGTCGCGGCCGTCCCGCTGAAGGACCTGCGCTGGAAGCCCGAACCCGGCGCGACTTATCCGGGCGACTTCGGCATTGTCTATTCGGACCAGACCGGGCAGAGTAACCAGTTGCGCATGTACTGGAGCAACAAGGCCACCGGGATCGTGAGCGATCTCTCCATGGAGGCCGACATCCAGCCGGGCAACTGGGGCCGGTTCAAGGCGGAGTGAGGGAAGCGTCGACCGTGAAGCCGAATATCGTCTTCATCCTCGTGGACGACATGGGGTACGGCGATTTCGCCGCGTTCAACAACGGCCTCTCCAGCACCCCCGCGCTGGATGCCCTGATTAAGGAAAGCGTTTGCCTGACCCAGCATTACACCGGCAGCCCGGTCTGCAATCCCAGCCGGGCGGCCTTGCTGACCGGCCGTTATCCGCACCGCACCGGCAGCATCGACACGCTGGAGTGGCGCGGACTCGAGCGGCTCGCCCTGCGCGAGACGACCTTGGCCGACATGCTGCGCGCCGACGGCTATGCCACCGGACTGATCGGCAAGTGGCACCTGGGCGCGTTCGATCCCCGCTATCATCCGCGGCGCCGCGGGTTCGACGACACCGTCTGCTTTCGCGGCGGCATGCACGATTACTACGACTGGCGCATCGAATGGGGCACGGATACGGTGCGCCGCGGCGACGGACGCTACTTGACCGACCTGTGGACGCAGGAGGCGGTGCAGTTCATCCACAGGCATCGGCAGGAGCCGTTTTTTCTGCACGTGACCTACAATGCGCCGCATACGCCGCTGCAGGCCCCCGCGAGCCTGGTGCGCGAATTCGACGACCGGGCCGGCCTCACCGAGGGGGTCAAGACCCTGTACGCCATGATCAAGGCCATGGATGCGGGCGTAGCGCGCATCCTCGACACGCTGCAACGCTGCGGATTGCACGAAAACACCGTGGTCGTGTTCAGCAGCGACAACGGCCCGCAGTTCGGCGGCCGGGGCGAAGGCCGTATGGACCGTTTCAACTGCCATTTCAACGGGTGCAAGGGAAACCCGTACGAGGGCGGCATACGCGTTCCCGGCATCGTCCGCTGGCCGGCCGGGGGCGTCTCGGGCGGCCGCACGGTGGACGCCATGGTGCATTTTGTCGATTGGCTCCCCACGCTGCTGGCCATGGCCGGCGCGGCCGTGCCGCGCGACAACCTGCCCCTGGACGGGGTCGGCGTCCTGCCCGTGCTGCGCGGCGAGCCGGGGGAGACCTGCACCGAACGCTGCTGGCAATGGAACCGCTATGCGCCGGTCGGGTCGAGCAACGCGGCCATTCGCGACGGCGACTGGAAACTGGTGCGTCCGGCGATCCCGGAGACCATGACGGTGCCCGACGTCCGGCACCTGCAAACCAGCATGTACGATCCGGAGTATTTTATCCAACACGGCATTTTCAAGGGCGGCCCGGAGCGCGATATTCCCCCGCCGCCGCCGCCGGAGCTTTTCAACATCGCGGAAGATCCGCTGGAACGCCGGGACGTCTCCGGCGCGCACCCGGACCGGGTGCACGCGCTGAGCGCCAAGCTCGACGCCTGGTTCGAGTCGGTTGAAGCCGACCGCCGGACCATCGCGGACCCATGGCGGCTCAACCCGGAATCCGGATGGTAACCCTCGCGCTCCCATGGTCTTTTCCTTGGGCGGTGTGATCCAGCCCCATCGTTGTCCCGATCTGCATCCTCTTTATCGTTGTCCCGATCGTTGTCTCGATCGTCGTCCACTGCATCATTGTCCCGATCCTCGTCGACACCGATCGTGACAGCGATAGCGCCTCGCACACGCTAAAAAACCGCCAATAACGACTTGACGGCGACGAAATAAATGCGCTATCATAAATGTTGATCGATAAAGTTGCCTATGTCTGTCACATCCGCGCCACACACGAACACCAGGGAGGAGCACGATATGTATCCGTACGTAAAAAATATATGGAAGCGCATCGCGGCGGCCGGTTGCCTGGTCGTTGCGGGGACCGCCGCGGCGGCCAACCTGCCGGAAATCGCCTGGGACGGCAGCGAGGGCACCGCATGGACCGATCCGGACAACTGGGTCGGCGGCGCCGTGCCGGGCAGCAACCAGACGGCCAGGCTGCAGAACGACGGTGTCAGCTATGTCGTCAACTACAACACGCCTTACTACGGCGAACCGGGCAAGCCGCCGTTCCTGGGCCAGCTCTATGTCTCCTCGGCGGCCGTGGGCAATTCGCACACGGTGAACGTTTCTACGCCGATCACGATCGATCCGCTGGCGGGCGGGTCCAGCGGCAACATCAACGGTCTCTTTTTTGAGGCATACTGCCAACTGAACGTCCTGCCCGGCGGCGTGGTCAACTGTGACGGCTTCCTCAACGGTCAGGGGCCCCTGGCTTTCTGTTTTCGCTCCACCAGCGAGATCAACATCAACGGCGGCACGCTGGACGTGGAATGGTATCGTCAGACGACGGTCAACGGCGGGACGCTGACGGTCAACAGCGGGTTGCTTTCGGTTCATGCGCCCGAGAGCCCCTACAAGGGGCTCGCGATCCAGAGCACCGGCGCCCTGGTGCTGCACGGCGGGACGGTGGACGTGGATCGGCTCAGCTTCGGTCTGAACGTGACGGACCCGACCGAAACGGCCACCGCAACCATCGACGGGGGCACCCTGATTGTCGGGCCCCAGGCCATGTACGTAGGCGGCAACGGAGGGGGCATGACCGGCGGCACATCCGGCTCCGGCGCGATCACGATGTCCGGCGGCACGGTCTCCATTTACAGCGTGACCCGCATCGGCGGCGCCACGGGCACGGGACGCATGTGGCTGAACGGCGGCACCTGGAACCAGTGCGGCCCGAACGCCAATCACATCACGGAGATCGGGATGGCCGACGACCGGGCAGACAAGTCCACGCCGCACGGCATTCTGACCATCGCGAGCAACGGCGTGTACAACTCGAAATGGGACGTGCAGGTTGGGGGTAACTACTTCCTTACAAGCCATCGCCTCGCCGAGGGCGCGCTGGTCATGAACGGCGGCGAGCTGAACATCACCAACGATTCCATGGTTGAGGTGCAGTTCGGGACGCTCTACCTGAGCAACGGGGTGCTCAACGCGGACAATGTCAATGTCCCGATCACGACCACCGACCTGGGCGGCGGCGACATCGTCACGACAACGGGTCACGTGGTTTTCGCCGGCGGCACGTTGAACACGGGCGGCACGACGGTGGACAACGGCGAGGCGCTGGTCGTGGGCGGCAGCGCGAGCAACGCGGTGCTGCG
>JAFGIZ010000252.1 GCA_016929365.1 Lentisphaerota bacterium | reverse complement strand
GGCGGCCCCGGGCCAGCGCGCGCGGATCCTGCGGATCACCCGTGTATACTCGACGATCTGCAGCAGGTTCAACCGCGCCGGCTCCCGGCCGACCAGGTCCATGCAGGCGCGGTACTCCGGGTGGCCGTGAATGCGCGGGAAACTGTCCTCCGCCAGCATGCCCGCGGCGGCCACCCCCGTCAACAGGTACCAGGCCCGGTTCCGCGCGCCCCGTTCAAACTCGCGAATCACCGCGGGCACGTACAGCCAGCGGTACATGCACACCACGCTCGTGCCGCGCGGGATCAGATCGTCGCTGTCCAACCGCCCCAGGTGGTCCACCTCGACCTCGTAACCGACCAGCGCCCGCAGCAGGACGCCCAGCTCGCGCTGCACGTCTTCCAGCCGGCACTCCCGGGTAATCGTCCGGATCATCGTCTCGGCGCCTTTCGTGGCGCCTTCCAGGAACGCACAGGCCTGCTGCCCATTCCGGCGGTACAACCTGAGCGCCTCGTCGAGATACCGGTCGACCTCGCGGTCCCGCAGTCGGCGCCGCAGCCGCCAGCAGCCGCGCAGGTACGCCATGGCCAGCTCGTCGTCCGTCTCACGCAGCCGCAACACCCGGCCGATCAAGGCGCGAACCTCGCGCGGCGTGTCGCCGAACCCGCCTTCGCCCCAGATCCGGAAATAGGTGATCCCGTAATGCAGTTTCGTCTCCGCCAACTGCCGGCCGAGCGCCACGACATCCGAAAAGACACCCGGCAGGTCCATGATCCAGCGGGTACGCGGATTGATCGCGCTCAGGAATTCCTTCAGCACATGATCGAAACAGCCCTGGTCGGCCTGTTTCAGAAAGTCGAAGAACTCGCGCGTGACGGCCTCGCGGCCGCCCCCCAGCACCCCTTCGTCGAGCAGCCCCCCGATCGTCCGGGCAAACAGGTCCCGGTACCCCCAGCAGACGCAGCTCAGCGAGAACCCGTGCGCGGCATCGCAGGCCGCGCCGACAGGGGTTTCTGCCCGGTCAGGCTTCATCCGCCAGATCGCCGAAATACAGCTTCACGATATCCTGGATGGACGCCCAGACTTCGCCTTCGTCCGTCAGCGTGTGGCTGATCGCGCACGTGCATGCCTCGAGGGGGGACAGGCCCTGCTTGACCAGGCGCCCGACGTACACGAGCAGGCGCGTGCTGACCCCTTCGTCGAGCCCGAAGCCTTTCAACTCGCGGATCTTGGACCCCATCTCGGCCAGCTGGCGGCTCTTGCCCTTCGGCAATCCGGATTCCGTATGAATAATCCGGCTCTCGATATCCACCGGCGGATGCTCGAACACCAGGCTCGCGAACCGCTGCTTCGTGGACTCCTTGAGATCCTTGACGATGCTCTGGTACCCCGGGTTGTAGCTCAGGACCATCATGAAACGCGGATCGGCCCGGATCACCTCGCCCGTCTTGTCCACGTAGAGCAGGCGGCGGTCGTCGGTCAGCGAATGGATGATCACCGTCGTGTCCTTGCGCGCTTCGACAATCTCGTCCAGGTAACAGATGCCGCCGTGCCGCACGGCCAGCGTCAGCGGCCCGTCCTGCCAGATCGTTTCGTTCTCCTTGAACAGGAAGCGCCCCACGAGGTCGGCGGCGGTCAGATCTTCATGGCACGACACGGTAATCAGCGGCAGGTCCAGCGTGTGCGCCATGTGTTCGATAAAGCGTGTCTTCCCGCAGCCCGTCGGGCCCTTGACGATCAGCGGAATGCGGCTCTTGAACGCGGCGCGGAACACGTTCTCTTCGTCGCCCTGCGCAATGTAGTTCGGCTTGAACTGCAGCCGGAACGCATCCGCCAGGGGCGTCTTGCCGGTGTCTCGGGTTCCACGCGTCTGTTTCGTTTTCTTCCCGGATGGCGTCACGGCGGCACCTCAGTGATTGCAGATATTGTCGCCCGTGGCCAGGGTCCCGTTCAAGTAGGCCGTGACCACGGCCTCCGCCGTGTCGGCCGGCGCCCCGGTCAGCACCTCGATCCCCTGCTGCGCGAACAGCCCCTGGGCGCGTCCGCCCATGCCGCCGGCAATAATCAGCTCCGCCCCTTGCTCCGCCAGCCACCGCGGCAGCAGCCCCGGCTCGTGCGGCGGCGCGTCCTGCACCTCCGTCGTACGGATTGTCTTGCCGTCGACATCCGCGTCAACCAGTGCAAAAGCCTCGCAATGTCCGAAATGGGCGGCCACTTTCCCACCCGCCAGGGGAACGGCAATCTTCATGATGCAACGACTCCTTTCCGTGAATTGGCAAACAGGTTACGCTACCACGCCAACCGGCATGCTGCAAAGCCCCAACTTCCGCACCCCCTGCGTCAGCCGGATGCAACGGCGATTCCGCCCGCCTGTCCGGCGGACACGCGGCGGGTTCAGTGTTCCCGTTCGCCCGCCGGGCCCTGTTCGCTCAACCGGTTGAGCTCCCGGCTCCCGGCGCCTTCGACGCCGCGCAGCTCGGCCAGCAATACCCCGCCGCGCGTGATCCGGGCGTCGGCCGCGTATCCCGCGGCGCTGCTCGACGGATCGAATCGCACGGCCACGTCCACCGGCCCGTCTCCGAGCGGCGCGTATACGCGGCAGGCGCGGATGCGGTTCGGCAACGGAAACGTGTCAAACCGCTCGCGCGACCAGAAGACCGCCATCTGCGGCACGGTGTCGACCAGCACCGGGTCGAACCACCAGGCCGGCTCCGGCCCGCCGCCGTCCGGAACGGCCCGCGCGCGGCCCGGCCGCACGACCGCGTCCACCCCTTCGGCGCCGAACCCCCGCACCGCCTCGATCACGCGATACACGGGTCCGTGAAACAGCCTCTGCCGGTAGGCGTCTTCCGGCGACGCAAATGGAAACGCGCCCTCCACAGCCGCCGGCGCGTTCGCACCCGGCGCCGCCGGGTAACAGTCGGCCAGCACGACCCGCCCGCTGTAAAACGGCCGGTCCGCCTCGTCCGGTGCAAACAGGCGCACCGTCCAGACCGTCTCCGGCCCCTCCGC
>JAFGIZ010000251.1 GCA_016929365.1 Lentisphaerota bacterium | reverse complement strand
CGACCGGTCGTAGGTCGAAATCAAATGCGCGCGCCCCAACGGCCGTTGTGCGAATTCCATTGCATTAGTTAGGGCGGCAAGTCTAGAAGCAAAAGTCACCTCTCGCGCCCGGCTTGACGGATCCGAACCGCACCCGGCCAGTAACAAGACAATAAGGATCGCGCCCGGCCCACACCAGGTCACGCCCGCCCACCTCCGTCCTCGCTTAAGCCTCATCATATTGCACTCTACCCTGGTGGACCCAAACCGGCCCGGGTCATGTACTTTGCACACTCAGATTCATAGTTCCCGCGCGAGAATTCCGGCCAGCCTGGAGGCTGCGCGGCCGTCTCCGAACGGGAAAGCAAGCTCGCCGCACACCGGCGGCGCCGCAGCGGCGTCAACGGCCGTTGCAATCTCCTGCGCATCAGCCCCGACAAGCCGGTTCCATCCCAGCTCGACGGTCTCCGGCCATTCCGTGTTCGGACGCACCGTGACGCACGGCAAACCGTGGAAAAAGGCCTCCTTCTGCACACCGCCGCTGTCCGTTACCAGGACGGCTGCACGCATTTCCAACCGGGCCATCTCGAGATAACCTACGGGCTCCACCATACGAATCCCCCCCGCGGCCAGCCCACCCTCCAATCGAAAGGCGCCGATCTGCTTGCGCAGTCGCGGATGCGCCGGAAGCACAACCGGGTACCGGCATGCGCTCAGTCCGCCGATGATGGCGCGCAACCGATCCGGATCATCGGCATTGAAGTCACGGTGTATCGTTGCCAATACGTAGGCGCCGTTTGGGGATACCGGCGTCGTGCCGCCGTCCGACCCGCGCTCCCCCGCCTTCCGCCGAAACCACAACACCGCGTCGTACATCACGTCGCCGACCTGGTGCACCCCTTGCGTCATGCCTTCGCCCGCAAGATTCCGAACGGCCGTCTCCGTAGGGCAAAACAGCCAGCGGGAAACGTGATCCGTCAGGACCCGGTTGATTTCTTCAGGCATGCTGCGGTCGAAGCTGCGAAGACCCGCCTCGACATGGGCCAGCCGCACGCCCGCCTTTGCCGCCACCAACGCGCCGGCCAGCGTGGTATTGGTGTCGCCGTATACAAGCATGGCGGCAGGCCTGATCCTGGCACACAACGGCTCCAGGCGCATCATCGTCTCCCCGGTCTGCCGGGCATGCGAGCCGGACCCGACGCCCAGCTCATAGTCGGGCGCGCGCATGTCCAGATCCCGGAAGAAGACGTCGGACATGTTGTCGTCGTAGTGCTGCCCGGAATGCACGACCATGTTCTCGATGCCCGCCCGCTCCAAGGCGCGGCCGACCACCGCCGCCTTGACGAACTGAGGCCGGGCCCCGACTATCGAGAGCACGCTCATGCGATCCACCCGTCACCCGCGCCGATCCGGTCGGCGAAACGTTTTGCAGCCGGCCGCGACGCCCCACCCCGCCAGGACAATGCAGGCCAGCACATTGATCACAAAGTACGCGAGCCACGGCCGGTACGAGAATACGACCCGGTGCCGGCCCGCGGTAAGCGCCACGCCCCGCATAAGATAGTTGCAACGCAACAGCCCGGCGGGCTTGCCGTCCACCGTCACCGTCCAATCTTCATCGTACTTGTCGTTTAACAACAACAGTCCGCTCGCGGGCGTCCGCACGTCCACCTCGACATGCGTCGTTTCGTATTTTGCCAGGCGCGCGGCGGTCGGCTCGCCCCCCGGCGCCGCCAGGCCGACCTCGCCGGACACCAACACCGTCGCGTACGGGTTCCACTCGGCCGAGGTCATGCGCTCCAGCGCATCCGCAGGCTCACGCTGCTCCCAGTCATGGTAGACCAGCGCCCTCGGCAGACAGCCGTTGAACCGCAAGAGCACGAACCGCCCCCGTCCCCGGGCAACCTCGCGGAGACGTCCATTGACAACCTCGAAATCCATCTCGACCTCGATTGCCGGATGCTCGATCAGCCCGCCTAGCTGCTGTCTGGCCCCGATAATGAAACGCGTATTCGTGATCTGCCACAAGCGCAGCAGGTTCTCCTGGAATGCCTCGAAGAACGTCTGGTATGCCTCGGAGAGGCGGTCGTGCGGGCCCGGGTTCATCATGAAGACCCCGTGCGCGTTGAAGCTGCGCCAGAGCACGTCGTACGTGCCGCGCGGAGACAGGTAATAGGCCGTCCGGGCCGGCTCCGGCTCGGCCAGAATCCGCTCGGCCACGGGGTTGGGCGCATAGACGGCCGACACATCGCGCACATGAACGTAGCGCCGGCCCACGAGCGCCATGTCAAGGGGCACAATGACCAACAACAGGCCCAGAGCCGCGCACCCGGCCGTCGCCGCGCTTCTCATCCACCGGGCGGCCGCAAAGATCGCGGCGCCGGCTATAAACAGAACGCCTCCATGGACAAGCGCACCCTGCATGCGCTCCATCAGCAAAGGCGCAAAACGGTCCAGGCCAAGCTCCCGCCAGTATTTTGTAAAGCCCGGCTCAAAAGATCCCAGCACGCCAGCCGCGATCCATAACAGCAGACCGGCCGCCCCGGATCCGGCGGCAAATCCGGCCAAGCGCTTGCGCACACTTTCGATCTCCGGGGCCTCCTTGCTCCGCGCCGCCTTCAGGTCGCGCAGGAACAGCGCGACCCCGAAAGCAAACAGCACCGCGACCGAGATATCCGTGATATGAATGAACTTGATGGGGGCGCGAATCTTGGAAGCCACCGGCAGCGCGTGAAACAGCCGGTACAGCGGAAAGTAGCGCCCCAGCGCCAGCAATACGCTCAACACCGCCGCACCCGCCCAGAACCAGACGTCCGCCCGGCGCCCCGGACCCGGAAACTTCCTCCTCGCAGCCCCCGCCACGGCATACACGGCAAACAGGAGCTGCAACACCCCCAGGTACACGGTGTGCTGCCGCAGATTCATCAAGCCCTGGCGGTGTTCGCCCCACTTCCAGGAACGCCCGACCCGCCCCCAGTACGGCCCGTCGGGGTGGCCCGTCTCGAACCCGTAAATGCCGGGCGCCACGAACTCGACGATCTCCTCCGGCGGCATGCTCCAGTTCGTCGTAAAGATCCACTTCTCTTCCGGCGTCCTGGCGCCGGTCATGGTCATCTGCCGCTCGCGCCGCGGAATGATCGTGCGGGTCAGCCTCTCGTACCATCCGGACCCCACGGCCGCGAGAAACAGCAGCGCGACCAGGCCGCCCGCCAGCACCCGCCACGTGATGCCGGCCCGCCGGTCCGGCGACGCAATCATCTCTTGCATGAAACGCAAGCTGCCGTACGCCGCCGCCGTCAACAGGATCAATCCCATGACGTCCGGCTGCGACATCAGGCCGAACCCCGCGAAGGCGCCGGCCAGCGCAAAATAAAGGAACGACCGCCGCCCGAGCGCCCGGTCCAGGAACGCGAACATGAATATCGCGTAGGCCATCATGTTGAAGATGCTGCGGTGCCCGGCGGAGATCAGGGTAAAACCGTACCCCGCGAAAGCCATCGCCATGGCCCCCAGGAAGGCCGGCACGCGCGGCATACCGCGCCCCCGCAGAAAGAACACCCCGCCCAGCAGAATCAGCACCAGCGAGCACACGTACGAGGCGACGTGATAGACAAGCGGAGGCAGCAGCATCGAGAGCGCGAGCAAGGGATGAAAGGGCTTTCCCCCGCCCCCCGATCCCGCCAGCCGCGGCACCCAGATTCCCCACGAGGCCATCAGCCTGTGCTTCTGGTAATCCGCCCGGAAAAAAGGCGCCTGGTCGGCGGAAAACAGGGTCTCGCCGGAAAACAAGGGCGCCCAGAAAACTGTAATCAGAACCAGCCCGGCCAAAACCGCGAGCCCCGCAATCACCGCCTTACGCGTCATAAATATCCCCGCACCGAACCCTATGAACTGTCACGCCGCACCGACTGTAATGCCTCACGCCGCACGATGCATCCTTAAAATATACACATATCACTTCCCGCGCTCCGCAACCCGCAGATTATGCCGCGCCACCCGGTTCCCGGGCTCGGCCTCCAGCACCACCCGCCAATGCGCCTTTGCCCCATCCACGTCCCCTTGCTCCAGCGCCAGGTCCGCCGCTTCGAGCCGCGCCGCGACAAAACCGGGCCGCAAGCGCAAGACCCGCGTTTCATACAGGGCGCGCGCCTCCTCTCTCTCGCCTTGGCGCGCCTTCAGGTCCGCCAGCAAACGCCACCACACCGCGTTCCCCGGTACGGCCGACAGCGCGCGGCGATACCAGCTCTCCGCCTCGTCCGGCTCGCCCATTCCGGCCAAGGCATATCCCAGCGCGATCCAGGCCGAGGGGTAATCCGGCCGCCGCTCCAGCGCCTGCCGGGCCAGCGCCGCCGCCTCAGCCCAATCCCCCCGGTTATTCGCAAGAACGGCAAGATTGTTCCAGGCCCGGTAAGATGCCGGATTCACCGTCCGCACATGCGTCCACAAGCTCCGGTCCGTACGCCATACCCCCGTGTACGCCCACGTCCGACCCGCCAGCGCCGCCAGCCACAGCGCCAGCGCCGCCCAGCACAAAACGCGAACCCAAACGCGTACCCGCCCCACCCGCCGGACCGCCCAGGCCAACAACAACGCGATCCCCGCCGACGGCAGGTACAGAAAACGATCCGCCATGGGTTGATTGATCGGCACAATACCCAGAACCGGAATCAGGAAAATAACGAACCAGACCAGCCCGAAACGCAACGGTCCCGGCAAGGCGCGCGGCATCAGGATTAACACGCCCAGCCCGGCTGCCACGAGCGTCGCCAGGCTAAACATCCACCCGAAACCGGCGGCATAATCGACCGGCAGATCCGCCGCCAATGTCACGGGATACACCAGGTTGCCGAGGTATCGAACCAGGATCACGGGCAGCGTCGAAACCAGCCCCGTCACGCCGTGCGGCCACGCCCCCTGGCTGACCGAATCCACAATCCGAAAGCGTTGCAGCAGGTAGACCCCCGCCGCCAGGCCGAACACGGCCAGGCAAGGGACCAGACGCCGCGCGACCGCGCGGGGCCGTTCGCCCCGTTCACGCCGCACCCAAAGCTCCATCACGATCAGCGCCGCCGGAAACATCAACGCGTCTTCCCGGCTGAACACGGCCAGGCCGGAGAGCACGGTCCAGCCGGCCCAGAACCACCCGCCCCGGCGCCGGCCGGCCGACAGGTATAACCACGCGAGCCCCAGCACCGCCGCCGCGCAGAGCAGCGAGCCGCGGGCGCTCACCCATGTCACGGCCTCCACGTGTACGGGATGCAGGGCAAACCACAGCGCGCCGGCCGTCGCGCCCGCCCGCCCGCGCAACACGCGATAAAGGAGCCGCCACACGAGTACGGCGACGATCGCGTGGAGCAGCAGGCTGGTCGCATGAAAGCCGAACGGCCGCCACCCCCACACCAGCCAGTCCAGATGATAGGAGAGGTACTTGGCCGGCCGGTACAGTTCGGCCGAACCGGAAAACAGCAGATCCTTCCAGCCCCCCGCCGTGAACACCGCGTCAACAGCGCGAATGTCCACATGATCGTCATATACGAAACCGCACAGCAACGCGCGTGCCTGCACGGCAAAAGCCGCCAACCCCGCCACACCGCTCAACAGCAGATTCTTCCCGCTTGAAAATCGGGACGTCCCTGTTGGATAGTGGCTTTTGAAAAGGGACCCGGTGAAGCTCACACGCTCACAATACCAGGATCAGGTCCGCCGCGCGATTGCCTTTCTGCCCGCGGACCAGGCTTTCTGCCTGGACATCAAGGCCCGCCATTTCCTGCGCTTCTGTACCGCCGCCGGTCGGCTGCCCTCCGCGATGGATGTCCTCGACTTCGGCTGCGGCCACGGCCTCATGCACCCTTTCCTGGCCCCGCAGGTGGGGCGTCTGACGGGGCTCGACGTTTCGCCCGAGGCGCTCGCTTCTGCGCGCGCC
Source organism: Lentisphaerota bacterium (assembly GCA_016929365.1). Taxonomy (GTDB): domain Bacteria; phylum Verrucomicrobiota; class Kiritimatiellia; order UBA8416; family JAFGIZ01; genus JAFGIZ01. The sequence goes on along the minus strand of JAFGIZ010000251.1, from coordinate 616 downwards.
GCAAACCCCGCCTGCCGCTACGTGCTTGCCGGGGACAGCGGGCTGCCGTTCCCCGACGCGGCTTTCGATGGCGCCCTGGCGGTATGCGTTCTCCACCATGTTCAACCCGCGGACCGGAACGCCGTTCTGCGCGACCTCTGCCGCGTACTCAAGCCCGGCGCCCCGCTCGTCATCTTCGAGCACAATCCCCTGCACCCCCTGACGCGCTGGGCGGTCAGCCGCTGCCCCTTCGACAAGGATGCCCGGCTGCTCCTGCCGCGGACGCTTGCGGGAGCATTGCGGCAAGCCGGGTTCGACACGGTGCAGGTCAGGCATATCCTGTTTCTGCCGCTCGGCCGCCGCCTGACCCTGCTTATCGACCGCCTGCTCGGCCGCCTCCCCGCCGGCGCCCAATACGCGGCCATCGGCTTTGCATGCTCCGGGCCGCAAACACGGTGACTTGTTCGATACGGCATCAGATTCCTCGACGTCGCTCCGCTCGGTCAGCCCAGACTCGCCAGGTACGCCTCCAGCGACTGCGCCCGGAACCCGTAGTCTTCCTCGGCCGCCGCAGTCGCCGGCCGCCGCGCAAGCAGCAGACGATCCACCTGGTCCGGGCACAACAGGCGCCACCTGG
>JAFGIZ010000250.1 GCA_016929365.1 Lentisphaerota bacterium | reverse complement strand
CGGAAGGCACGATCCGCCGCGGCGGCCCCAATCCCACGAACGCCGGCACGCTCGCGTTCGACATCCGGTTCACCGAGCCGGTTACGGGCTTCGCGCTGGACGACATCGACCTGGTTCGTAGCGGCGTGAGCGGCACGCTGGAGGACTTCAGCGGCGCCGGCGCGGCCTATTCGGTCCGCCTCACGGGCGTCGCCGGCGACGGCGAGATCGGCATCTCCGTGGCCTCCAACCGCTGCTACGACCTGACCGGCAAGACCAACGCGGCCCTGGCCTACACGGCCTACCACGTGGACAACACCGCCCCGGCCGCGGGACGCGTGACGTCCGTCACGAACATCTCTCCGGTCCACGTCCACTACGCGGGCGCCGCGGACTCGGGCTGCGGCCTGGAAGCGGTGCAGCTCTGGTACAAGAAGGAGCGCTGCGGCGAGTGGCGGGATTCCGGCCTCAGGCAGCCGGACGGCGACGGCATGTTCGCGTTCCGGCCGACCGACGGCAGCGGCATGTACTACTTCGCCCTGCGCGCCGAAGACCGCGCCGGCAACCTCTCGGCCCCGATCGAAGGCAACGGAGACATCAAGGTTTTCTGCCCCGAGATCATCAACCTCGTCCTGCCCGCCGAAGGCGGCACGCTCGAATCCTTTACGGGCGCCTATCCCGGCTTCGATGCCTGGAAGCTGACCGACGAACGCGCCGACGATCCGAGCTACGTGTGGTGGAGCGAGGCGCACCCGGGCCCGCAGGAGTTTATCTACTCCTTCGAGAGCAACCGCATGGCGCGGGTCACCGAACTGGTTCTGTACAACTGCCGCGCCGCGTTCGCCAGCCGCGAATTCGAAGTCTGGAGCAGCGCCGACGGCGAAACGTACACCTTCGAGCTGGCCGGGACCCTGGAGTCCGGGACGGGGCCGCAGGTCTTCCCGGCCGGCGAGTTTTATGCCAGGACCCTCAAGCTGATCGTCACGGACGGCTATAACCCCGCCTTCTGGGAGCTGGCCGAATTCGAGGCAATCGGCTACTTCATCGATCTGCCGCCGTCCTGCAGCATCGGCCGCGGCGACCCCAACCCGTCCAACGCGGACGCGGTGGCGTTTACCATCCGCTTCAGCGAGCCGGTTTACGGGTTCGAGTTGAGCGACATCGCCGTCTCCGGCAACGGGGTCAGCGGCACGCTCGGCGGCTTCTGCGGCGAAGGCTCCGCCTACTCGGTCAGCCTCACCGGCCTGAGCGGCAACGGGACGATCGGCATCTCCGTCCCCTTCAATGCCTGCACGGACGCGGCGGGCAAGACCAACCACCCCGCCGCCCTGGTGAGTTACACGATCGACCGTACGGCCCCCGCCGCCGGCCACGTGGTCTCGGCCGAGAACATGAGCCCCGTGACGCTGGCCTACGAGGGCGCGCACGACGCCGGGACCGGCCTGAAGGCCGTCACCCTGTGGTACCGCAAAGGGTCCGGCGGCGTATGGACCGCCTCGGGCCTCACCGCCGGCGGCACGGCCGGAACGTTCGATTTCCTGCCGCCGGACGGCGCGGGGACCTACTACTTCGCCGTGCGCGCCGAAGACAACGCCGGCAACGTCTCCGCCCCGATCCAGGGCGACGGCGACCTGAGCCTGCGCTGCGAGGAGATCGTCAATCTCGTCCTGCCCGGCAACGGCGGCGCCCTCACGGCGTTCACCTCGGAATACAAGGGCATGGAAGCCGCGCACCTGACCGACGAAGGGCTCGGCAGCAAGTCGGAGATCTGGTGGAGCCAGGCCTACCCCGGCCCGCAGAGCTTCGACTACAGCTTCAACAGCGGCCAGGTCGCCCGCGTCTGCCAAGTCGTGCTGTACAATTACGGCCAGGCCTTCTCCTGCAAGGCTTTCGAGCTGTGGGCGAACGTGGACGACACGAACTACACCTGCGTGCTGACCGGCGAGCTGGAAGCCGGACCGGGTCCGCAGCTCTTCAACGTGGGCGACGTCCCCGCCAAGCGGCTGAAGCTGGTCGTCACCGACGGTTACAATCCGTCGTATTGGGAGCTGGCGGAATTCGAAGTCTACGGCTACCTGAGCTGGCCGTTCGTCACCACCAGCGGCGACCGGTCGCAAGCCGACGACCCGTATTACCTGGCCGACGGGACGACCAACACCGTCTGGGTCGGCAACGCGGACGGCAGTCCCTGGCGGATCAACATGGACCTGGGCGAGGCCAAGCGGCTCAACGACCTGCGCTTTATTTTCGACGAGGCCCCCTGGGCCGCCGGAATGGCCGTCGTGGGCAGCCTGGACGGTTACACCTGGTTCGACATGACCACGGCCGCATGGCCGGTGGACGTCCGCTATGTCCACGCCGAGTTCTGGGCCGACGGTCCCGCCGATCCGCCGGCGATCCGCGAAATCGTGTGGGAGGAATAGGCGGCACGGGGCGCGGCGCGCGCACCGTGCCCGCTCCACCTTTTCCTTGCTCCGGGCGCGTCCATGGCCGATACTTCCTCACTGCATAACCCCAAGGTGCCGCATCCGTTATGGCCGACCCCGCCGCCCAGTCCCGCGTCTCCGTCGTGATCCCGATGTATAACGCGGAAGCCACGATCGGCGCCTGCCTCGACGCGCTGCGGCAACAGACCCGGCCCAACCTCGAGATCGTCGTCGTGGACGACGGCTCCACGGACCGCAGCGTGGCCATCGCCTCAGGCTACGCGGTCCGCCTCCTGCGCCGGAACCACGAAGGCGCCAGCGCGGCGCGCGATCGCGGATTCCGTGAATCGACGGGCGCCTGCGTCGCCTATACCGACGCCGATACGATTCCCTCCCCCGACTGGATCGAAACGCTCATGCGGAACTTCGAAGACGAACGCGTCGGCGCCGTGACCGGCCGGACCGTGTTCCGCGCCGACGCGCGTCTGGCCAGCCACGTGCGCCGCGTCGATATCGCGCGCCGCTACCGGCGGCGCCGCCGCGAGACCACCCTGGCCAACGGCCCCAACTGCGTCTTCCGGCGCCGCGTCCTCGAGGAGGTGGGCGGCTTCGATCCGCGCTGGTACCACGCCGAGGACACCCAGGTCAGCTACCGCACGCGCGAGGCGGGGTACCGCATCCTCTACGATCCGGGGGCCGTCGTGGAACACGTGCCCGAAGGGGACTGGCGCACGTTTATCCGCAAACGCTACCGCGACGCGCGGGCGTACATCCGCGTTATTCCGGCGCACGGCGCTTCGGTCCGGCGCGACGATTTCGTCACGGCCAAAATGAAAGTGCAGCCGCCGCTCTTCGCGCTGGCCGCGGGCGGCCTGCTCCTCTCGATGCCGGCCGTCCTGCTGGGATGGGGCAGCCGGATCGCGGCGGGGGCGGGGGTCCTGCTGCTGACCGCCTGGGGGATGGATGTTCCGTTCGCCCTGGAGGTCGCCCGCGAAAGCGGGCGGCGTTCCTTCTTCTTCAAGACCATGGCGCTGCAGTTGCTGGCCGGTCTCGCCTGGGCCCTGGGTCTCGTGGTCGGCGGATGCCTCGTGCTGCGGCCCGGGCCGCGGCCGGCCGCGCCGCCGCCCCGCGCGGCGGCGCGCCCCCCGGAGCATGCCGTCTAGTGCGCGTCGGCGTGAACACCCTCTTCCTGATACCCGCCGAGGTCGGCGGGAGCGAAACCTACCTGCGGCGCACCCTGCCGGCCCTTGCCGCGGCCGGCGCCGGCGACACGTTCGTGCTCTTTACCAACCGCAACAACGACGCCGTTTTGCGGCAAGATCTCGCCGCGTTCCCCAACGTCCGCTTCGAGCGCCTGGAGTGCGACGCCGCCAACCGCTATGCCCGCATTCTGCGCGAGCAGATCGAGTTGCCCCGGCGCGCGGCCCGTGCCGGTATCGACGTCCTCTGGTCTCCCGGCTATACCACGCCCTGTCTCTGCCCGTGCCCCATGGCGGTGTCCATTCTCGACGTTCAGTACCGCAGCCATCCGGAGGTCATGGGCCGCATCGCGCGCCTGACCACCCGCGTGCTCGTCCCGCTCGCCGCCCGGCGCAGCCGGCTCGTGCTGACCCTCTCGGAGTTCGCCCGCGGCGAAATCGAAGCGGCGTTCGGCCTCCCGCCGGAACGGATCCGCGTGACCCCGCTGGCCGCCGATCCCGCGTTCGGCCGCGCGCTGCCCGAGGCCGTCCGGCGCCGCCTCCTCCGCACGGTCGGCGTCGCGCCGCCCTACCTGCTGACCGTCTCCAACAGTTACCCGCACAAGAACCTGGATACCGCCGTCGCCGCGTTCGGACGCCTGCAGCGGGATTTCCCGCACCGCCTCGCCGTCGTGGGCCGGCCCCGCCGCGGCGAGCCGGCGCTCCGCCGCGCCGTCGCGGCCCTGCCCGATCCCGCCCGCGTCCTGCGCCGGCATTACCTCTCCGGCGAAGCGCTGACCGCCGTTTACCAGGCCGCGGATGCCTTCCTCTTTCCGTCGCGCTACGAAGGCTTCGGACTGCCGGTGCTGGAGGCCATGACCGCGGGCACGCCGGTTGTCGCGACCCGCCGCGCCTCCCTGCCCGAGCTTGGCGGCGATACGGTGGACTATGCCGATCCGGACGATCCGGACGCGTTCGCCGCGGTTGTGCGGGAGGTGCTCACCCGGCCGCCGGAGCAGCGCCGGACACGCTGCGAGGCCGCCCGGAATCGCGCCGCAACCTTCTCGTGGACCCGTACGGCATCGCTCACCGCCGCGGCCTTGCGCGAGGCGGCCAGTTCCGCGGGCTAATCGTGGCCGTTGCCGGCGATGGCGATTACGCTGCGCAGTGTCCGCGCGCCGCGCAGTTTCTCGGCCATTCCTTCCGGCACGTCGCGCAGGCTCTTGCCGAAGGTCGTCAGGATTTCCACCCGCTTGATGGAGTCGATACCGAGATCGGCTTCCAGGTCGAGATCCAGATCCAGCATGTCCGCCGGATAGCCCGTACGGTCGGAGACAATGTTAATCAGCTTCGACTGCAGGTCGCCGTCCGAGGCCCCCGTTTCGCCGCCGGCCGGAGCGGTCTCTGTGACGGGTTCCGCCTGGGCCTCAGCCGGCGCGACGGGCGCTGCCGGAACCGCCGGAGCGGCGGGCGCGGGCGCCGCCGGAGCTGCCGGAGCCGGGGGCGCCGCGGCCGGCAGGGACGCCCCCGCCCCGGCCGGGGCCTGGCCCAGAAAAGCCAGCATGACCTGCTTTTGCTGCTCCATGAAATCGGCCATCAGCTTCTGGTACTGCGCCACAACCTGCGCCGTGGGCGTCGCGCCCGCCGGCGATGCCGCCGGCGCGGGCCGGGGAACCGGAGCGGCCGGCGCCGCCTGCGGGGGCGCCGTGGCCGCCAGGTCCACTTTCCGGCGCGAGGGTTTCGGTTCGCCCGCCGGCCAGGCGCGGTCCGGCGCCAGCATCCAGCGCGTACGGCTCTGCGGCTTCCGGGCGGACGCCAGCGTGACCGGATCGAGCGTCTCGATGCGCCGGCGATCGAACAGGGTCCGCAGGTCCAGCGCCACGCCCTGCACGAACAGCTCGCCCAACGCCTGCAGGAACGGCACGAGTCCGTGGCGCGCGCCCTTCACGTCGGTCGCCAGCGCGGCGGCCGGTTTCCCCTCCAGCACCTGCTTGATGAGGTTGGTGCACACATTGCCGGGTCCGACCTCGACGAAAATCCGCGCGCCGGCCGCGTACATGGCCTCAACTTCTTCCGTGAACCGCACCGGCCGGACCACGTGCTCCGCCAGCCGCTCCCGCATCGCCGCGGCCCCGTTCTCATGCGGCGCCGCGGTAACGTTCGAAAAGACCGTAAAGGCCGGCGCCTGGAAGGCGACACGGTCGAGCGCTTCCGCGAAGGCATCGCGGGCCGGCGCCACGAACGGAGAGTGGAACCCGCAGCTCACGGCCAGGATCCGGGACGTGATGCCGCGTTCCTTGAGGCGGGCGGCCACCGCCTCCAGCGCGTCCGCGCGCCCCGAGAGAATGGTCTGCCGCGGCGCGTTGAAATTGGCGAAGTATACGTCTTCCCTGCCTTCCAGTGCCGGCTCGATCTCCTCCCGGCCGGCCTTGACGGCCAGCATCGTGCCCGCGTCCTCCCCCGTGCGCTCCGCCATGACGCGCCCGCGTTCGGCCAGTACGCCGTACAGCGCCTCCTCGGACAGCGCGCCCGCGGCGTACAGTGCCATGTATTCGCCCGTGCTGTGGCCCGCCGCCATGTCGGCCCGGAGCCCCAGCCGGCGTAACGCGTGCAGCATCCCGAGCGACGCGGCGCCCAGGGCGGGCTGCGCCACCGCCGTGGCCGTCAACGCGGCCATGGCGCGCTCGGCATCGTCCGGGCGATACCGCGGCGGCGGAAAGATATACTCGCTCAACGGCAGCGGCAGCCGGGCGCCCACCGTCCGGTCCGCCGCGGCGAAGCGCTCGCGCACTTCGGGGAACAGGACCGCCAGGTCGCGCAGCATGTCCGGCCGCTGGGAGGCCTGGCCCGGGAACATAAACGCCACTTTCCCCGCGGGCGCCGCGGCCGAGGCCGCGAAGAAAATGCCGCGCGGATCGCACACGGTCTCCGGACCGTCGGCCAGCGCGGCGTCGGCGGCCTGCAGTTTCTTGACCAGCTCGTCAATCGATTCGGCGGTGAGCGCCAGCCGGGCCGGACCGCCCGCCGCGCCCTGCCGGGTCACCAGGGCCGCCAGGTCCTTCAATACCGGCCGCGCGCCGACCTCGAGCCGTTCCCGCAGCTCCGCCGCGGCGCGCCGCACGGCGCCGGCGGATTCGCCCGACCACACGAACAACTCGCAGGGCCAGTTCTCGAGAGGCAGAACATCTGTCTCCGCGCTGACCGGATCGT
>JAFGIZ010000249.1 GCA_016929365.1 Lentisphaerota bacterium | reverse complement strand
GTGACCTCGATCGGCGAGGACGACCGCCAGCTCCTGCGCGACCCCGCCGCCCGCGCCGCCCGGATGCCGTCGGTGGCCTTCGAGGCGGCGCGCGCGGCGCTGGCGGCGGCCGGCGAAGCGGTGGCGCGCGCCGCGCTGGACGTGGAGCGCACCCGCATCCGTGTGCCGTTTGACAGCCTCGTGTTGAGCGAGTCGGTGGACGTGGGCCAACTGGTATCGGCCCAGCATGTGATTGCCGAACTGGCCGGGACGCAAGCCTACCGGATCGAGGCCGCCCTGCCGGTCGCCGATCTGGCCTGGCTGCCGCCCCTGGATGCGGCCGGCACGAACGGGGTGCCGTGCCGGATTACGCAGGACATGGGTAACGGGGCGCGCCTGGAGCGGCGGGGTTTTGTCACACACGTCCTGGGCGATCTCGATCCCGCGGGCCGCCTGGCGCGCGTGCTGGTCGAAGTGCCCGATCCGGCCGGGCAGGATCTTCCCGGCCGCCTGCTGCTGGGCGCGTACGTGAACGTCAGGATCGACGGGCGCCGGCTGGACGGCGTGTTCGTCCTGCGCGAACGCTGGATTCACGAGGGCGGCCGGGTCTGGATCAAGGGGCCCGATAACCGCCTGGAGTTCCGGACCGTGCGGGTGCTCCGCCGGCAGGACGGCGATGCGTTCGTGGACCAGGGCCTCGACGCGGGCGTGACGGTGGTGACGGGCCGGATTCCGGTTCCGGTTCCCGGGATGCTGTTGAAGAGCGCCGGACCGGCGCGCGCGGCGGGGGCGCCGGAATGACCGAGGCGCGCACGAAAGCGGGCCCCATCGCGTGGATGGCCGGAAACCCGGTCGCCGCCACGCTTCTGATGCTGACGTTCATCGTCGGCGGCCTGGTCTCGCTGCCGCGAATCAAGCAGGAGGTGTTTCCGGCTTTCGAACTCGACACCATCACCATCAGTGTGCCCTATCCGGGCGCCAGCCCCAGCGAAGTCGAACAGGGCGTGCTGCTGGCGATCGAAGATGCGATTCGCGGCATGGACGGCGTCAAGCGGGTGACGTCCGCGGCCAACGAGGGCGTCGGGTCGGTGACGGCCGAACTGTTGACCGGCGCGGACGGACCGCTGGTGCTGCAGGATATCAAGAACGAGGTCGACCGCATCGTGACCTTCCCGGAGGAGGCGGAGGAACCGGTTGTGAGCCTCAACGTGATCCGGCGCGCGGTGCTCAGCATCGTGCTGTACGGAGACGTTCCGGAGGAGACGCTGCGGACGCTGGCGGAGTCGGCAAAGGACGAGCTGACCCAGGATCCGCGCGTCACGCTGGTCGAGGTGACCGGCACGCGGCCCCTGGAAATCAGCTTCGACGTGCCGCAGGAGAAACTGCGGCGTTACGGCCTGACGCTGGGCGGCATGGCCGCGGAAATCGCGCGGGCCACGGTGGAGCTGGGCGGCGGGGGCGTGAAGACGGCGGGGGGGGAGATCCTGCTGCGCACCAACGAACGGCGCGACCGCGGCCGCGAGTACGCCGACATCCCGATCGTGAGCCGGCCGGACGGCAGCGTGGTGCGGCTGGGCGAGCTGGCGGAAATCCGGGATGCGTTCGAGGATGTGGACAAGGAGACGCTGTACAACGGGCAGCGGGCGGTCGAACTTACCGTCTACCGGATCGGGGACGAAGATCCCATCAGCGTGTCCCGCGCCGCCGGCCAGTTTGTGGAACGGCTGCGGACGCGCCTGCCGGCGACCGTCGGCGTGGACAGTTTGAACGACCGCTCCGAAATTTACCGGGACCGCGTCAGGCTGCTGACGCGCAACGCCGGGCTCGGATTGATCCTCGTGATGATCGTGCTCGGCCTGTTCCTGGAGGTGCGGCTGGCGTTCTGGGTGATGCTGGGCATTCCGATCTCCTTCCTGGGCTGCCTGCTGCTGCTGCCGTACGTGGGCGTGTCGATCAACATGATCTCGCTGTTCGCCTTTATCGTGGCCGTCGGGATCGTGGTGGACGACGCGATTGTCGTGGGCGAGAGCGTCTATTATGAACGCCAGCAGGGGAAAGACTTCTTCGAGGCGGCGGTGAACGGCGCGCGGCTCGTGGCAGCGCCGGTGACCTTTGCGATCCTGACGAACATCCTGGCCTTTGTCCCGCTCCTGTTTGTGCCCGGGACCATGGGGCAGCTCTGGCGCAACATCCCGGTTGTCATTATCGCGATATTCGCCATCTCGCTGGTGGAGGCGCTGTTCATCCTGCCGTCGCACCTGGCGCATCATACCCGGCTCAGGACGGGCCGCATCTGGAAGATCCTTGAAATGCCGCAGCAGTTCTTCGGGGGCGGGCTGGAGCGTTTCTCGGAGCGCGTGTATCTGCCGTTTGTGCAGCGGACCCTGCGATTCCGTTATACGACGGTGGCGTGCGGGGCGGCCGCGCTGATCCTGACGCTGGGGTGGATTCGCGGCGGGCGGACCGCCTTTACGTTTTTCCCGAAAGTCGAAAGCGACCGCATCACGGCCTCGGCCGTGTTGCCGTACGGCGTGCCGTTCGACGCGACGCTGCGGGTCGAAACGCGTCTGCGCGAAACGGCGTGGGAGGTCCTCGGCGAGCACGGCGGAACCAATATCCTGCGCGGCATTTACGCGATCGCGGGCGGGACGCCGGGCGGGTTCGGGCCCATGGGCGCCGTCGCGGCCGGCAGCCACCTGACGGGGGTGGAGGTCAATCTCGTGCCGTTGGATCAGCGGGAGCTGACGGCGGCGGAATTCGCCCGGTTATGGCGTGAGCGCACGGGGCGTATCGCGGGGCTGGAGTCGCTCTCCTTCAAGTTCAACATCGGCCCGGCGTCGGGCAGCCCGATCGACATTGAGCTCAGCCATCCGGACGAGGGCATACTGGAGGAAATGGCGGCGGAAACGGCGGCGGCCCTGGCCCGTTTCGACGGTGTCATTGAAATTGACGACGGCATCGAGCGGGGCAAGCCGGAGCTGGTGTTCCGGTTGAAGCCCGCGGCCCGGGCCCTGGGCCTGACCGCGCTGGACCTGGCGCGGCAGATCCGGCATGCCTTCTACGGGGCCGAGGTCAAGCGCCAGCAGCGCGGACAGGACGAGGTCAAGCTGTACGTGCGCCTGCCGGAATCGCAGCGGCTGCGCGAGGACGACGTCGAGAAGCTGATCCTGCGGACGCCCGGGGGCGGCGAGATTCCCCTGGCCGAGGCCGCGAGCGTGGCGCGCGGCCGCGCGTACGAGCAGATCCGGCGCGTCGAGGGCAAGCGGGTGATCAGCGTGACCGCCGACGTGGACGAGAAACGGGCCAACGCGAACGAGGTGATCGGCGTCCTGCGCGAGACGGTCCTGCCGGGGCTCAAAGCCGACCACCCGAACCTGACGTATAATTTCGAGGGCGAACAGCGCACGCAGCGCGAATCGATCGGCGGGCTGCAGAGCGGTTTCCTGGTCGCGCTGCTGGCGCTCTTCGCGCTGCTGGCCATTCCGTTCCGAAGCTATGTCCAGGCCCTGATCATCATGGTGGCCATTCCGTTCGGCATGATCGGGGCGCTGCTGGGGCATATCCTCATGGGCTACGACTTGAGCTTCGTGAGCCTCATGGGCGTCGTGGCGCTGGCCGGCGTGGTGATTAACGACAACATCCTGCTGATCGACACGGCCAACATGTACCGGCGCGAGGGCATGGCGGTGCGGGACGCGATTGCGCGCGCGCCGGCGCGCCGGCTGCGGCCCGTGCTGCTGACGTCCATGACGACGTTCCTGGGCCTGGCGCCGATGATTTTCGAGACGTCGATTCAGGCCCGGTTCATGATCCCGATGGCGTTGTCGCTGGGATTCGGTATTCTGTTCTCGACACTGATCACGCTGGTGCTGGTACCGTCGCTGTACCTGATCGTGGAAGATGTCAAACGTGTGAGAACCTGGCTGCGGCCGGAAACTGGACAACCCGCGGCACGGCGCTAAGCTTCCGGCGCGTGTACGAAGCCGGACCCGCCGTGAATGGCTCCGGCGGCTGGGCTCGAACCAGCAACCTAGTGGTTAACAGCCACCCGCTCTACCATTGAGCTACGCCGGAACCGGGCGCGTCCGCGAACGGACGCGCGGGGTATGAGACTGTATATCGGGCAGGCTGTCAAGCGCATCCGGGGCTCGGCGGTTTTGGATGGACAGACGGGGGGGCTTCCCGGAGCATACGGCCGTCATGAAGCGCATGGACCGGATCGCGGGGGCGGTGGGGGTGCTGGCGGCCGCGGCGGCGCTGGCGCTGCTGCTGTACGGGGCTTACGCGGCGTTTTCGTGGAAGAACTTCCATTTTCTCGATTACGGCGGGTACCTGAACATGCTCTGGAACACGGGCCACGGCCGGCCGTTCACGGCCCTGGTGGACCAGTCTTATCTCAAGGTCCACCTGTCCTTTACGCTGGCCCTGCTGGGCCCGTTCTTCCGGATCTGGGATCACCCGTTCCTGCCGGCGGTGCTGCAGTGGGCCATGGCGGCCGGGGGCGCGTTGATCGTCCGGCGGGCCGCGGTGCGGCACGGGCTGGGACCGGGCCTGGCGGGGGCGCTGCTGTTCTTCTTCGCGGCCTACCCGTTTACCCAGGGCGTCATGCTGGCCGAATTTCACGGTGTCGCGTTATATTTCCTGCTGCTCCCGTGGTTGTACTACGCGTTGTCCTTCCGCCGGCCGACGGTCTGGCTGCCGCTGGCGCTGCTGCTGGGCGTGCGGGAAGACGCGTTTCTGACGGCGCTGCCGATTCTGCTCTATGGTGCCGTTCGCAACCGGGACAAGTGGGCCGCGGCGGGCGCGGCCGCCGCGCTGCTGTACGGCTTCCTGGCGCTGTTCTTTATCTTCCCGCTGATCAACGGGGTCTCCATCTGGGCCTTTCGCGCCAACTGGCTGCCCGGCGCCGCGGGGATGGGCGCGCCGGACGCCTGGGCGGCGCGAGGGCGCGCGCTGCCCTGGGTGATGCTGCCGGCGCTGTTCGTGCTGCGCCGCGGCTGGGCGCCGGTCCTGGTCTTTTCCGCCGTACCGGTGCTGACGGCGCTGCTGAGCCCGTCCCATTACCAGTACGCGCTGCGGGTCCACTACCCCGCGGCGATCATGGTCTGCCTCGTCCTCGGCATTCTGGAGGGCGCCCGGCGCCTGAGCCGCCCCGCGGCCGTCCGGGGGGCGGCCTACCTGGCGGCGCTCACGCTTGCGGCGCACCTGGTCCGCGGGTTTCTGCCCGGCGGCGGCGCGTACGACCGGGTTTACGGCCGGGTTCATCCCGGCGGCCGCGCGGCGCTGCGCGCCGCGC
>JAFGIZ010000248.1 GCA_016929365.1 Lentisphaerota bacterium | reverse complement strand
TTCCTTGTCGATCTTGCGCTGCGGCTTGCCTGCCTCGAACAGCTCCCGGTACGTATCCGCGTACCAGTAGCGCGAAGAATCCGGCGTATTGACCTCGTCGGACACCACCAGCTCGCCGTCCAGCCGCCCGATCTCGTACTTCGTGTCGACAAAGATCAGCCCCTGCCGGGCGGCGTGCGTGACGCCGAAATCATACAGTTTGAAGCAGATCTCCGCCGCGGCGTCGTACGTCTTGCCGTCGATCAGCCCCTCGGCAATGGCCTCCTCGCGCGAGATCGGCCGGTCGTGCTTCTCCAGCTTCGTCGTCGGCGCCAGGATCGGTTCCGGCAGCTTCTGGTCCTTGCGCAGCCCCTCGGGCAGCGTATTGCCGCAAAACGCGCGCACGCCCCGCTCGTAGTTATACCAGGCCGACGTCTTGGTCACGCCCGTGATGTACCCCCGCACGACAAATTCAACCGGAAGCTGTTCGCACTCCTTGACGAGCATGACGTTGGGATCCGGAACGTCGAGCACGTGGTTCGGCGCCAGGTGCCGGGTCTGCTCGAACCAGAACGCCGCCATCTGGTTCAATACCTGGCCCTTGAAGGGAATCGTGCCCAGCACGCAGTCGAACGCCGAAATGCGGTCCGTCGCCACGAGGATGCGTTTTCCGTCCAGCCGGTAGCTGTCGCGCACCTTGCCGTGCTCCGCCTCCCCCGCGCCGGCAACCTCCGTCCGCTCCAGGCAACGGTCCAACTGCTCGCGAATCCGCTCCTCACCGACCATACGCTTACTCCTTTCTTCCTCTATACATCCAGATCCAGGATCTCGGGCACGTGCGTCCAGCCCCGTTCGTCGCCGATGCGGCTGAGCTTCAACGCGCAGAGCGTCTTGATCTCGCGGGCCAGTTCGCGCACCTTGCCCGGCGCGGAACCGCCGCCCAGCAGCGCCTGCGCCGCCCCGGACACGTGCCGCAGGCCGAGCACCCCGCGCCCGCGCGACGCGTCCCAGATCTCCGCGATCGAGCCCAGCACGCCGCTCAGGCAATTGAACAGCACCAGCTCCAGCCGCTCCTCCGCCCGCACCGTAATCTGCCGCAAGTCCAGCACCCACACCGCCTTGCCCCCCGTGACCTCCCACTCCGACGGCAGGACCAGCCCCGTTCCATACAGCAGGAGCCGCCGCGCCGCACGGTCCTCGCCCACCGCCGACAGCGCCCGGCAGGCCAGCAGCACGAGATAGCGCGAGTCCACGAACTCGCCCGCGTGCCCCTCCGCCAGGTATGCTTCCACCGCCCGGGCCAGGTCCTCCACGGCGTCGGCGTCGATCGACAGGGTCCCGCCGCACACCTCGTCCACGTGCCCGACGATATGATGCGCCACGGGCGATAACGCTTCGGTCTCCGCTGCCGGATCGAATATCATGCCTTGCCGACGATCCCTTCAATCGCGCTCAGGAACTGGTTCACGTCCGTAAAACGCCGGTACACCGAGGCAAACCGCACGAAGGCCACGTGATCCAGCTTCTGCAGCCGGTGTACCACCGCCGTGCCGATCGCCTCGCTCGGCACCTCGCGTTCGTACGCGTTCTCCAGCTCTTCGATCACGCTGTCCACAATCCCTTCAATCTGCTCCACGCTGATCGGCCGTTTCTCGCAGGCCCGCTCGATCCCGCTGACCAGCTTGCCGCGGTCCAGCTCCTCGGTGCGCCCGTCCCGTTTCACGACACGCAGCTTGGCCCGCACGATTTCTTCGTACGTCGTAAACCGGTGGCTGCAGCGCAGGCACATGCGCCGGCGGCGGATCAGCGTCCCGCTCTTGGCCGCCCGGCTGTCAATCACCTTGTCCTCGCGGTGCCCGCATTTAGGACAGCGCATGGCCTACTCCAGCACCGCTTCCACGGCGGCCAGCAGCGCCTTCGGCGCGTTGTCCGCCACGAACCGCGTCACCGCGGCCTTCGTGCCCGTCCGCGGCGCCGTGCCCGTGCCCGACGCATCGTACAGCACCACCGGAACGGCCCGGGTCTTCGGCATCCGGCGCACCATGTCGGCCGCCACGTCGCCGTTCATGTTGGCCAGCACCTGCTTGATCACGATGACGTCCGGACACTGGACAACGGCCTTCTCCACCACCTCGGGCCCGTCCTGGACGCTCTCGATCAGGTACCCGGCGCCCGCGAAGGCGGATTCCAGCTCGGCGCGCACGTCATCGTCATCTTCGGCCAGCAGCACCTTGCGCTTCGCGCCCGCCGCCGCCGCCGCGGCTTCGCCTTCCTGCTCGGCCCCGCTGCGCAGGAAAATAATCCGCCCGACCTCCATGAGCAGATCGCTCGGATCGCACGGCTTCGCCACGAACCCGTCCACCTCGACGTTGGCGAAGAACTCCGCCATGTTCGCCCGCGCGGTCAGGACCAGCACCGGGTACTTCGGCTTGCCGTCCTCCGACGACACCGCCTTCAGAAAGCCGATGCCCCCCATGCCCGGCATGCTCATGTCCAGGATGATCAGGTCCGGCGTCATGACCTCCAGCCGTTTCAAGCCCTGCTCCCCGCTTTCGGCGGTCATGACCTCGTACCCCTCGAACTTGAGAAAATCGCCCAGGGTCACGAGCAGGCTCGTATCGTCGTCGATCAACAGGATTTTACGTCGCTTCTGGTCTTCCATCACCTTCCTCCGTTACGCTCACACGTTCCGTCCTTCACGCTTTTACCTCAAAAAGGCGTCGGCAACAAGCTTGCACAGCGCGGATTCGTTCGTGCGGTCGTGCAACTCCGCTATGGCAAAGGTTCGGACGATTTTCCGGGCCGCCTCCGACGAGCCGGGGCCCGTCAGCGCCACCAGCGGCCGGTTCACCAACGCCTTCGTCCCCTTGACGCGCGTCACGATCCCGGTGCCCAGCGCGTCCGACTCGGTAAAATCGAGCACCACCATCGAGCTGTCCTCGTTCATCAGGTCCGTTACCGCCGTCTCCACGTCGCGCCGGATCGCGATGCGGTACCCCTCGCGCGCCAGCGGCTCCCGGAGCACCGCGGCCGTCTCCGCGTTCCGCGAAACGATCAGCACCAGCGGCGGCTCCGAAAGCGGCAGGCTGAAGCGCACCACCGTCCCGCGGGCGTGTCCCGGCGGCGGGCTCTGGATCGTCAGCACGCCCCCGTGCAGGTCGACGATCTCCTTGGAGATCGCCAGGCCCAGGCCGCTCCCGCTCGGCTGCTCGCCCACCGTGAAATAGCGCAGGGTCACCTTGGACAGCGCCGCGGGCGGAATGCCCACGCCCGAGTCCTGCACGCTCACGCGCACGTGCCGGGCACGGTCCGGATCGTCTTCCACCGTCACGTCGATGCGGCCCCGCTCCGGGGTGAATTTGAGCGCGTTGCCCACCACGTTCAGCACGACCCGCTCGATCTTGGCCGCATCGCAGTCCACGAACCAGCGGCGGTCCGGAATCGTCACGTTCAGCACCAGGGATTTCTGTTCCGCCTGGAAGCGCATCGAG